>DASXTT010000188.1:0-3054 GCA_036505255.1 Planctomycetota bacterium
GTTGGTCTTTCCGCCAACGAACCACTTCGCGTGGGGGGCTTTCCACTCGAGGGCGCGGCTCCACGGCGAAAACCAGTGGAGCTCCCTGGCGAAACCCTCCCAGAACTTCTCACGATCGGACACTTTGTAAACGGCCGGATCGCGGACTACGGCCTTTGCCGCGAACTCCGGCGGAGGATCGATGACCCGGTTTTCCTGGAGCAGGGCCTCGAGGTGTTTCTCAGTCATTGAAGGCTCCCGGAATCAACGTCCATGGTCCGACGTCCGATGCCCGATGGAGCCCCGGTCATGGACTCTCCGTAAGACTTCGGATTTCGGACGTCGGACTTCCTCATCATATGCGGCGCGACCCCCGCGCATCCGCTAGAATTGAGTCATGAAATCGCGCGAGGCGCCCGAGGTTCTCCCGAAAACCGTCGGAGAACTCAGGGCTTCCGGGTGGCGCTCCGTCCCCGTCAAGGAGGAGATGCGCCGCAACCTCATCCGCATGCTCCGCGAGAAGGAGCCGATCCTGTCGGGCATCATCGGCTACGAGCGGACCGTCCTGCCCGCCCTGCGCAACGCCATCCTGGCGCGCCACGATTTCATCCTGCTCGGCCTCCGCGGGCAGGCGAAGAGCCGCATCCTCCGCGCCCTGACGGGGTTCCTCGACGAGCGGATTCCCGTCGTCGAGGGGTGCGAGATCAACGACGATCCCTTCGCGCCCCTGTGCAAGCGGTGCCGCCGGCTCGCCGCGGAGCGCGGAGAGGCCCTCCCCGTCGCGTCGCTCGGCCGCGACGAGCGCTACCGCGAGAAGCTCGCCACGCCGGACGTCACCATGGCCGACCTCATCGGCGACATCGATCCCATCAAGGCCGCGACCGAGCGCCGCTCGCTCTCCGACGAGGAGGTGATCCACTACGGGCTCATCCCCCGCACCCACCGCGGCATCTTCGCGATCAACGAGCTGCCCGACCTCCAGACGCGCATCCAGGTCGGCCTCCTCAACATCATGGAGGAGCGGGATGTGCAGATTCGCGGCTTCCCGGTCCGCCTGCCGCTGGATGTCTGCATCGTCTACTCGGCGAACCCCGAGGACTACACGAACCGCGGGACGATCATCACGCCGCTCCGAGACCGCATCGACTCGCAGATCCTGACCCATTACCCCGCGACGCTCGAGGACGCGATGGCCATCACGGCGCAGGAGTCGTGGGTCCAGCGGTCGGGCGCTCCGCCGGTGAAGATACCGAAACTCCTCCGCGAGATCGTCGACAGCGTGGCCTTCGCGGCGCGGAAGAGCGAGTTCGTCGACCAGTCGAGCGGCGTCTCCGCGCGCCTCGCGATCGCGGCGCTCGAGAACGTCGTCTCGAACGCGGAACAGCGGGCCCTCGCCGCCGGCGAGGCGTCGGCCGTGCCGCGCGTCTGCGACCTGTACTCGGCCCTCCCGGCCGTGACGGGCAAGATCGAGCTTGTCTACGAGGGGGAGCAGGAGGGGCTCGCGGCCGTCGGTCGCCGGGTCCTTGGCGAAGCCGTCCAGCAGCTTTTCGCCCGGTATTTCCCGAACTCGGCCCCGCCCAAGGCGAAGCCGAAGCGCCCGTCGGCGCCCGAAGCGACGGGCCGGGGGTCCAAGGACACGGCGGCGGAGGAGACGGTCTACAAGCCGGTGCTGGACTGGTTCTCCAAGGGGAACAAGATCGAGATCACGGACGCGATGTCCTCGGCCGATTACGCGGCGGCGCTTTCGAAGGCGGAGGGGCTGCGGGAAATCGCCGTCCGCCACGTGAAACCCGAAGGGGCCGACGAGATCCCGCTCGCGATGGAGTTCGTCCTGGAGGGGCTCCACCAGAACTCGCTCGTGGCGCGGGAAGAACTCGACGCGAAAGTGAGTTACCGGGACATGCTGAGGCAGATGTTTGAGTCGATGTGAGGCAAGACTTCAGACTTCAGAAGAGTCGGCCGTAGACAGTTTTCAGCCAGGCGACACCCATGATCGGTTTCCGTTACGAGGCCTGGGACGAGGAACTGGCGCGGAAGATGCGCCGGTTCGCGACGCTCCTCGCGCTCTTCCACCACCTCCTGCTCCAGCGCAACGGGGACGTCGAGGAGGCGCTGCGGATGATGCGGCGGCTCCAGGAGCACGGCTACCTCGACCCGGACGCCGACATCGACGAGTTCGCCCGCTCCCTGCAGGAGTCGAAGATCGTCTCCCTGCAGAAGGGGATCCCGAAGCTCACGGCCCGGGGCGAGCGGTTCGTGCGCCGGGAGGCGCTCAACCAGATCTTCACGAACCTCAAGAAGGGCGCGGTCGGCGAGCACCGGACCCCGCACGCCGGGGACGGGGGCGAGCGGCTTCCCGAGACGCGGCCCTGGGAGTTCGGGGACGACCTCGCCGGGCTCGACCTCCAGACGACGATGCACAACACGCTCCGCCGGACGGGGGCGGACCTGTCGCTCGCCGAGCGCGATTTCGAATTGTATGAAAGCGAACATTCCACGAGCTGCGCGACGGTCCTCATGGTCGACGTGAGCCACTCGATGATCCTGTACGGCGAGGACCGGATCACCCCGGCCAAGAAGGTCGCGCTGGCGCTCACCGAGCTGATCCGCACGCGCTACCCCAAGGACACGCTCCAGGTGGTGCTCTTCGGCGACGACGCGATGGAGGTGAAGCCCGAGGAGCTGCCCTACATCGGCGCCGGGCCGTTCCACACGAACACCCGGGCGGGCCTCCAGCTGGCGCAGAAGCTGCTCGCCCGCAAGAAACTCCCGAACCGGCAGATCTTCATGATCACGGACGGCAAGGCGAGCGCCATCACCGAGGACGGGCGGATCTACAAGAACCCTTTCGGCATGGACCCGAAGATCGTGGCGATGACCCTCGAGGAGGCCGCCCACTGCCGCCGGAACCGCATCGTCATCACGACCTTCATGCTCACGGACGACCCCACGCTCGTCGCCTTCGTGGACAAGCTGACGAAGGTGAACCGGGGGCGCGCGTTCTACAGCACGCCGGACGACCTGGGGAGCGCCGTCTTCGTCGACTACCTCCGGAACCGCCGCCGGAAGATGTGA
>DASXTT010000189.1:0-1871 GCA_036505255.1 Planctomycetota bacterium
TCGCGCGTGACAGAACCAGGGCCGACTTCTGAACCTGGTGCGGGCCGGCCTTCAACACCAGATCGTACAGACAGGCCAAACAGGGGATTGGCGTGGATGACGTGTCCCTTGGACTCTTTCGCGAGAGACCCTGAATCAAAGACAAATCCGACCACTCCGATGAGGAGGACCGCCGCGATGGTCGAAACAACTCGGTAAGCGGTGCGGGGAACGCGGAAGCGAGGACCGGGCGCGGCGCGGAGCGACTGGATGACGCGATCCTCCAAGCCCGGCTTCGGGCGATCCGCATCGAGGAGTTTTGACAGCGACCGCTCCGTCGACTGGGCATCCTGGAGGTCTTCGAGGCAGGGTCCGCAGCCCCCGATGTGGGCTTCGAACCGGGCGCGCTCCTCTTCGGGGAGCCCGCCCGCGAGGTAGGTCGCGATGTGCTCGCGCACCCAGCCGTGGTCGATCGATTCATGCGTGGTCATTTGAGGTCTCCGGCGAATTCGGGCCCCAGCGCTCGCTTCAATTCCGCCCGAAGGAGCTGCAGGCCGCGGTTGAGCAGGCCGCGCAGCGATCCGGGGGTTAGTCCGAGCTGGAGCCGGATGGATTCGTAGTCCGCGCCGCCGAGATAGCGGAGCGTCAGGGGAAGTCGGTAGTCCTCGGGCAGCGACCGCAGGATCGCGAGGACCCGGTCGCGCGACTCGGCCTGCCCGGGGCCGTCTGGCCTCGCGGGAGCGGCCACGTTCTCGAGCGCCTCGGCGGGAGCCTGGGGCGGCGGGCTTCGACGGGCGCGGGAGTCCCGCCGGTGCGCGTCGATGCAGGCATTCTGGGCAATGCGGAGGAGCCACCCGCGGAGGGTCGCGACGTCCCGAAGCTGGCGGATCGAGCGGAACGCGATCAGGTATGTTTCCTGGACGAGATCCTCGGCGCGCCGCGGGTCCCCCGTCTCGAGGACGACGCGGGCGAAGACCATCTGTCCCGTGCAGCGGACGATTTCCTCGAAGGCGCCGCGATCTCCGCGCTGCGCCCGGGCGACGAGTTCGTTCAGGTCCAAGGTCGGCTCCTTACCAGGTAAAGACGCTCTTTGGACGCGGCGTGCACGGAAAAGTTCGCAGAATCGGGATTCGGAAGGACCGCTGATATGCTTCCGACGTTGTCAGAACTGCCGTTGCCCCACTTCCGGGTGAAGAGCCAGCCAGCCGCCCTTCCGGGTGAAGAGCCGGAAATGGGCCGTAGAGGATTTGAACCTCTGACCTTCTGCGTGTCGAGCAGACGCTCTAGCCAGCTGAGCTAACGGCCCCGAAGGACGGCAAGGAGGCGTGGATTCTAGGCGTCGCCGCCGCCTTTTTCAACGGTCGCCCGCGCCGGCTCGTACCTGAAGTCGGCCGAGACGCGGAGGCGGTCGGCGGTCCGGTTTTCGAGCGCCCGATGAAGCGTAAACCCGCTGAACATCACGACGTCGCCGCACCGGTAGTCCGCCGTGTTCCACGCGACGCCGGGAGGGATCTCAACACCCTGCCGGCCTGATCCCTCGCCGGCATGACGCCTCAAACCCTCCCGATGCGACCCCGGCGCCACGGCCAGGCCGCCGAGATCGATCGGGCAATCTCCCAGCGGGATCCACACCGTCCACAGCGCCGGTTCGCCGCGCACGTAGTAGCGATCCTGATGCGGGCGTGTGGTCAGCTCCGGCGTTTGCGGCGAGAAAACCCGGCACGTGTCGCCCCGCTCCCCCAGCGCGGGTCCCTCGAAGATCGTCTCCAGGACGCCTCGGACCGCGGCGTTCTCGCCCAGCCGGCGGAATTGCGGGGACGGCATGACGCGGCACTGCAGCGACACCCAGCGGGGGTCGTCATAATCGCCGAGGCGCGTCTCGGGCCGGGCCA
>DASXTT010000190.1:0-5240 GCA_036505255.1 Planctomycetota bacterium
CCAGGATCGCCCATGACCACGTAAGCCACGTCCCGCTCATCTCCCGGGCGAGCAGGGCGAACCCAGCCACGGCCATCATCGAGGCGACGACATCGCGCGCCACCGACGGCCACTTCGCCAGCGCGGCCTTCGCGCTCGTGACATGGATCGCCGCGAAGATCGCGAGGATCAGGGCGCCCGAGTACACGGGCCCCTCCCAGCCGAGGCCCGGAACGGTCAGCGGCGAGGCGACGCAATACATGAGCACCGTCGCGGCCGCTCCGAGGCCGGCGATCACGAATTCGAGGGAACGTCCCGCGAGCCGGCCCCAGAGCGCCCAAATCCCGGTCGCCGCCGCCCACGCCACCGGGGTCGCGGATACGCCGAGTTCGAATGCGAGGAGCGCCATCAACCCGGCGAAGAGCATGACCCCAAACCCGACGCGAACACCCTCCGCAATATCCTCCTCCGGGATGGATCTCTCCCGCGCGTAGAGCCACCCGGCGAGAATCGGGATCGTCGAGGCGAGACGGCGGGAGACCCCCATCACCGTGCCTTCCGCGGGGAGATCCACCAGGGTGACGAAGCAGGCGGCGACCGCCAGGAAGGCCACGCCCTCCCCCACGAGCGGTTCCGCCTTCAACTTGCGGGCGAGCTCCAGCCACGCCACGCCGACCACCGCGAAGAGCGCGCCCGACATCAAGTCCGGCGGGTAGTGCCAGATCGCCAGCGCGAAAGCCGCCGCCCCGATATGGGAGAGGGGCTTGATGAGGCCTCCCTCGAAACCGCCGAGCGTGGTTTTCTTGTGGAGCCGGGCCAGGTACGCCGCCTGCGCGTAGACGAGCGCCGGACCGATCAGCGCGGGCACCATGGCCAAGTGGGCGTCCCGGTCGATAATCCAGAACCGCGCGATCGTGACGATCGCGGCGATGGCGCCCATGATCCGGGGGATCGGGTCCCGCTTCCAGAGACCCCACGCGAAGAGGGCCGCGGCCACGACGAACCACCCGATGGGCGGGCCGGCCTCCTCGAATCGATCGTGGAGACCGTGGGCCGTGAGGACCGCCGCGAAGGCGAGGTCGGCGAGGTGGGCCGGTCGCCATGTCGCGGAGCGCCCGAGCACCGCTTTCGCGGCGTAGAGCGTGCCGAGGACCATCCGCAGGTCGCCCGTCCGCGGCAGATCGAACCAGAGCCGCATGAGCGCGCTCATCACGAGGAGGCCGAGGAAGTTGATGGCTACGAGCGACCCGTGGATGGCGCGCTCCTCATCCGTCGCCGGGCGGTGGAAGAAGTCGGGGGTGAGCCACATCAGCCAGAGGGCGACCATGAGGGCGCAGGCGGGGACGAGGTCGCCCCTCGGCGTCTGGTGGAGCCAGAAGATCTCGGCCGCGTACACCACGGCGGCGCCGAGGGCGCAAAGCCGGATCCATTTCGCGCGCCACGCCAGGACGATGAGGCCCGCCCCCGAGAGGCCCATCGCCAGCCACGCCGGGGGTCCGGGCTCCGGCGACATGAAGAGGGTCACGAAAATGAGCAGGTAAGCCAGCCCGGCAATCGCTTCGCTCCGGTACCGGAGCGCGTGCGCCAGCGCGGCGAGGGCGACGCCGACCAGGAGGAGAAACCCGAGGAGCGGCGAGTCGATGATGCGGGACACCTCCACGTAGTGCGCCGCGAAGGCGGTCGAGTAGACGACCGCCCACCCGCCGCCGATCAGGCAGCCGCCGAGCAGTTTCGTACTGTCGCGCCGGCGAAGGAACGCGCCGCCCGCGACCATGAGGGAGCCGGCCGCGCCGGCGAGCGCGATTTTGCCGGCAGCTCCCAGGTTCACTACGGCATACCAGAGCAAAAGCGCCAGCCCGAGCACGAGCGCCACCACGCCGAGCCGGGGAAGGATCCGTTCGCCGATCAGGTTCTCCAGCGGCACCGCCTCCGGTTTTGGCCGTTCCTCGAAGGGCTCGAGCGGAGCCAGGAAGGGCGGCGGTTCCGACGAAATGGCGGCGGGCACCGGTGGCGGAAGAACGCGGGGAGCGGGCTTCGACGGCTCCGGACGCGGAGGAGGCGGGACCGCTGCGGGAGGAGGCGGCGCCGCGGGCTCCGGAGTTGGCGCCGGCGCGGCCGGTTTTCCTCCGCGCTCCAGGTCCTCGATCCTTTTGCGGAGCTCCAGAACCCGCGCGCTCCGGCCGGCGTCGAAACGCTCCAGGTCCTCCACACGGCGGCGAAGACTCGATGTCCGGACCATGGCTCCTATGGCGAGGACGAGCGGGAGGAGGAGGATCAGAAGGACTACGACGAGAATGGCGACACCGACGAAGGCATCCACGGATCAGTTCTCCACCTGGCGCGCTCCCTCGGCCTCCGGCCCGGCGGTTCCGGTCTCCAGCGCCGTCCGGACCTCGCTGTACATCGCCGCCATCTTCGGAGGCAGCGAATCCGGCCGGATCTGCGCGAAGATCCGACGTGCCTCGGCGAGGTGGCCCGACTTGATCAGCGCGGCGGTGTAGTTCCAGAGCAGGCGCTGATCGGCCGGCGTCGCCTCGACCTGTTCCCGGCCCACGCGCACCGCCTCGTCGACCCGGCCCGCGCGCAGGAGCCGCACCATCCGGGCGGTCCCATCCGCCCGGATCTGCTGAAATCGGCGGACGAGGAGGAGGAAGCCCAGGAGTACGAACGCGACAAACGCGACGACAAAGAACCGCACGGAACGCACCCCATCCTGGCCCGCCGCCATCAGCGCCAGAAGAAACAGGACCATCCCGGCAAGAAAAAGAAACAGGGCCTGCAGTCCGCGTCGCTTGCACCACGTTTGAAGGTCACCCACGGTTCACCCACCGCTTTCCGCGATCGTGGAATTCCTCCTTCCAGATCGGCGAGATCTTCTTCACGCGCTCGATGAGGTGGCGGCACCCCGCGAAGGCTTCCGCGCGATGCGGCGCGGACGCGGCGACGAGGACGCTCGCCTCTTTGAGCCTCAGCATCCCCGTGCGATGGGCCATGTAGACCGCGCGCACGCCGAACTTCATCCTCGCTTCGCGCGCGATGGCGCGAAACGTCCGGAGGACCATCGCCTCGAACGCCGAGTACCGGATCTTCCGGACCCGGCGGCCCTCGTTGCGGTCTCGGACGGTCCCGAGAAAGACGCAGACCCCGCCGCAGTCGGGCCGGGTCACGGCGCGCAGGGCGGCCACGGGCGAAAGCGCCTGGCGATTGACGAGGACGGTTACGTTCGAGGGCATCGGTCGGTTTCCGGCTTCCAGCCGCCAGCTTCCTGCTTCCCACCGGAAGCCGGAAGCGGGGAACTGGGAGCTGGGAGCTTTCTTTATCCCCCCGCCACCGGAGGGATGAGCGAAACGACGTCGCCGCGGCGGAGGGGGGTCTTTGAGGCCGCGTACTCCTCGTTCACGGCGATCCGCACCGATTTCGGCACCGGGAGGCGAACCTTCACGGCCTCGAGCGCCTCTCCGGCCGTTCCCGCCTCGACCGTGAGCTCCGGCCGGCCGGCCTCTTCCGCCAGGAATCCGAACAGGCGCACCGTCACCTTCATCGCGAGGCGATGGTAGCAGAGCGCCCCTCCATGTGGTAGGTTACCCCCCCTGTAGGGCCGATTCTCGATTCTGGATTTTCGATTCTAGATTTCTGATTCCTGATTCTCGATTCTGGACTCAAACCCACCATGCCCTTCAAGAACCTCGGACTTCATGACGACCTCGTGCGCGCGGTCAAGGAACTCGGCTACACGCGCCCGACTCCCATCCAGGAGCAGGCGATTCCCGTGATCCTGGAGGGCCGCGACGTGGTCGGCGGCGCCCAGACCGGCACCGGCAAAACGGCGGCCTTCCTCCTGCCGATCCTCCACCGGATGCTGACCCACCCCGGGCGCGGCGGGACCCGGGCGCTCGTCCTGACCCCCACCCGTGAGCTGGCGCTCCAGATCGAGGACGACTTCCGCGACCTGGCCCGCTTCACGAGCCTCCGGGCCGACGCGGTCTACGGCGGCGTCGGCTTCGCCGACCAGACCCACGCGCTGACCTCCGGATTCGACGTGATCATCGCGACGCCGGGCCGGCTCCTCGACCACATGCAGCGCGGCCACGCGAAGTTCGGCCACCTTGAAGTGCTCGTGCTCGACGAGGCGGACCGGATGCTCGACATGGGATTCCTTCCCGACATCCGGCGGATCCTGTCGAAGCTCCCCCGCCAGCGGCAGAACCTGCTCTTCTCCGCCACGGTCCCGCCGGAAATCGCCGCGCTCGCCGACCAGACCGTCAAGGACCCGGTCACGATCCAGATCGGCCACCGCGCCTCCGCCGCGGTGGGAATCCGCCACGCCGTCTATCCCGTGTCGCAGGACCGCAAGACCCAGCTCCTCCTGGAGATCCTGAAGCGGAACACGACGGGGTCGGTGCTCGTCTTCGCCCGGACCCGGCGCCGCGCGGAGCGCCTCTCCTACACGCTCCAGCACAGCGGGATCAACGTCACGCGGATCCACAGCGACCGCAGCCAGTCGGAGCGCGTGAACGCCCTCGAGGGGTTCCGCTCCGGCAAGTTCCGCGTGCTCGTGGCGACGGACATCGCGGCCCGCGGGCTGGACGTCGAGAACATCACCCACGTCATCAACTACGACATCCCGCACACCCGCGAGGAGTACGTGCACCGGAGCGGCCGCACGGCCCGCGCCGAGGCCGAAGGGGACGCCTTCACGCTCGTCGCGCCCGAGGAGGAGGTGATCCTCCGCACGATCGAGAAGGACATGGGCCAGCCGCTGCCGCGCGTGGTGCTTCCCGACTTCGACTACGGGAAGATCGCGCCGATCCTCACGCGGCCGGAGCCGCCCCGGAAGATCTTCGGGACGCGGACGTACGGGGGCCGGCGCCGCCGCTAGGCTATTTGGCCGGGGCCGGATGGGCGATGAGCGCGTCCGCCACGCGCGTCCGATCGGGGCCCGGCGGAAGCTCACGCACGCGACGGGCCAGATGCATCCGCGCGTCGGCGTGCAGGCCGGGATTCGCGGCCAGCGCCTCCAGCACTTCGGCCTGGTCTTCCCCCGGCGGTAGCGCGTCGACCGTCACGTCAATGAGATGCACCTGCTCGTGGGCGGTCAGTCCCGCCCGGGACGCCAGCGCCGTCAACCGCTTCGCCGCTTCCTCTTCAGGCTCCACCGAAGCGGAGGCCACGATCTCGGGGCAGACCGGCCCGTGGGAGGTGTAGGTGCGCGTGACGGCGACCTCGCGCGGACCGTGGTAGGGCCCCTCTTCGAGGATGCA
>DASXTT010000191.1:0-10745 GCA_036505255.1 Planctomycetota bacterium
AGCCCGAACGTCGCGGTCGTCATGAATCTCACGCCCAATCACCTCGACCGCCACGGCACGATGGAGAACTACGCGGCCGCGAAGCGCGTCATCGTCGCCCACCAGGCCGCGGCCGACTGGAAGGTCCTGAACGCGGACGACCCGCTCGTCACCGCGTTCGAGTCGCCCTCGAGGACGGTGCGATTCAGCCGGACGGGCCCCGCGGATGTCGTGGCGCGCGACACGGGCCTCGAGTGGTCGCTCCTGGGAAGTTCGGGAACCCTGGACGTCTCCGCGCGCCGGCTTCCGGGAGGCTTCAACCTCCAGAACATGGCGGCGGCGGCCGCGGCGAGCCGGCTGGCCGCCCCGGAGTGGGCGGGATGGGAGGAATCCGCGCGGGAGGCCCTCAGGTCCTTCCCCGGCGTCGAACACCGGCTCGAGTTCGTGGGCGAGGTCGGGGGCGTGAAGTACTACAACGACTCGATCGCCACGAATCCGGAGTCGACGCTGGCGGCGCTCGACACTCTGCCCGGGCCCTTCGTCCTGATCGCGGGAGGGTACGACAAGAAGCTCCCGTTCGACGCGCTGGGCCGCAAGGTCGCGGAGCGGGTGCGGGTCGCGGTGCTCCTGGGGGAGACGGCGGAGGCGATCGCGCGATCGATCGGCCCGGGGCCGGTCGAGGTGCGCCGCGCGCCGTCGTTCGACGAGGCGGTGGAGCTGGCCCGGGCGTCGGCGCGGCCCGGCGACACGGTGCTCCTGTCGCCCGCCTGCGCGAGCTACGACATGTTCCGGAACTTTGCGGAGAGAGGGAAACGATTCAAAGAGCTCGTGACGACACCAAGACCCAAAACTCCTACCCCGAAGTCATGAGTCGGGAGTCGGGCGTCGAGAGTCGAAGTCCGAAGAGTCGCGGGTCACCGGTCCCGGGTCACGAGTCAGCGCGGAGGGACCGGGCGGGACGCGCAACCCGCGACCGACGACTCGTGACTTCTTTTTTCGACCCTCGACCCTCGACACGCGACTTGCGACTCCGCAAGTCGAGAACCAAGTGTCGGGATTCAAGAGCCGCGTCCGGGCGGTATTGACCCGTCCATCCGGGCCGCCGTAGAATCAATCTTTCATGCCCGTCCAGACGACTTTCGAGACGGTCGCCACCTGGCCGGCGTCCGCCGCGATCCCCTTTTGCGAAGCGGCGCTCGCCGAACATCACCTCGAAATCCAGGTCCCCGCCTACGAACTCCTCGTCGCCGCCCACCTCCTGAACCGGCCCGACCTCGTCGTCCTTCACTTCGACACGCTCCTCCCGGAATTGCGGGAGCGCGTGGCGCAGATGGGGGCCGCCTTCTTCGACACGGCCCGCAAGCTCATCCGCACCGGGCCCGAGGCGGCCCGCCGGTCCGCCTACGATCTGCTCGGCGAGCTGTGCGGGGTGGAGGGGCTGAAGATGCTCGCGGGCGGGCTGGAAGACGCCTCGAACCTGATCCGCGATCGGGCCGCGCGCCACATCGAGAAGATCGCCCTGAACTATCACTACCACCTCCTGAACTGGCAGGCGCGGAAGCACCCGGAGAGCCGCGAGTTCGTGACGCGCAACAAGGCGGCCATGATGGACGCCCTCGAGGGACTCCTCCGCACCTGGCCCTTCCACAAGAAGGACGTGGCCATCTCCATCGCGATCGAGAGCGGCGTGGAGGCCTTCAAGCACATCACGGGGATCGTCCTGAACCACGCGGACAGCCCGCTCTGGAAGGCCTTCCTCCGGGCGATGCAGAATTCGCACTCCGCCGCGATGGTCGACATCCTCTTCCGGCTCTACTTCGAGGGGCCGAGCAAGTACCGGGACGTCGCCGTCACCATCATGCACCTGCGGAAGGACCCCGAGTTTCCCGTGGCGATCGCCGAGTACCTGTGGAAGCTCCCGCCGGAGCGCCTGAAGATCGTCCGCGCCCTGAAGGAGCTGCCCTTCTGGCCCGCCGTGGAGGCCAACCCCGAACTGCCGGCCGCTTCCGCCCTCGTCCTGCTCGACTTCGTGGCCGACGCCGGGATCCCGGCCAAGGTGCGGGATAACGCGGTCAAGTCCTTCATGAAGAGCGCCCACCCGGAGGTCCGGATCCACGTCCTGAAGACCTTCCGGCGGCTCCAGTATCCCTACACCGCGGAACTCGCGCGAGGCTGCCTGGTCGACCCGGCCGACGACGTGAAGTTCGTCGCGGCCCAGATGATCGCCGAGCTGATCCCCACGAACAAGGCGCGGTACCTGATGCCGCTTCTCGACACCCCGCACGAGCCGCTCCGGCGGTTCGTCATGGGCCACATCGCCCACCTCTCCGTGGGCCGCTACCTCGCGGCGTTCGCGGACCAGGATTCCGCGGTCCGCATGTTCGCGGACAAGGTGGGGGAGCGGATCGACGAGGCGACGGTGGAGCAGGTGGGCGAGGACATCGTCCGGCTCGACCCGATCCAGCGGATGCGGGCGATCCGGATGTGCGACCAGATCGACCCGGAGCGGGAGCTGAAGCCGCTGATCAAGCAGGTGCTCGCGGACGAGCAGTCGGGACTGCGGCCGCTCCTGGTGCAGCTGCTGGCGTTCACCGGGAATTGCGCGGGCCTGCGCTTCCTGCTGGAGCTCCTCGCGAGCGCGGACCTCCCGACGCGCCAGCTCGTCGTGGAGGCCCTGCAGGACCTACACGACATGCGGTACGGGGCCCTCTTCCTGCCCTTCCTGGCCGACAAGGATCCGGCGGTCCGGCAGGCGGCGGGCCAGGCGGTCTCGACGTTTGGCCAGGCGGAGGCGCGGCTGTTGCTTCCGGCGCTCCTGGGGATCCGGGACGAGCGCATGGCGGCCGCCGCCGCCCAGGCGCTGGCGCTGACGAAGATCGAGGGATGGCGGGAGATCCTGACGAAGCGGCTCGCGGTCGAAAGCCGGGAGGGCGTCCGGATGGCCCTCCGGGAGGCGGCGGGGGCATGAGCGCGATCCAGGTCTGGGACGAGCTGCGCCAGGTCCACCAGAGGATCGTGGACTTCGTGGGCAACGAGGGCGTGGCGAAGGCCATCGAGGGGGCCGCGGGCCTGCTCGTCGTCCTTCTCTTCCTTTTCTACCTGCGGAGCCAGGTTTCCCCGGGGGCGAGGCGGCGGCGCGCGGCCCGGAAGCGGTTCCAGCGCCTGGTCCGCGCCCACCGGCTCCCCTCGGCCGACCGGCAGCTGCTCCTGGCGATGTCCGTGCGGCTCGAGCTGGACGAGCCCGCGATGATCTTCGTCCGCCGCTCGCTCTTCGATTCGGCGGCCGAGGAGGGGGGCTTCAACCCGGTGCGCGTCGACACGCTGCGTCGGGAACTCTATTCGTAATTCGTCCGATTCCTTCCGGCAGCCCGACAGTCCCATCGTAAATGACCCCTGGAAGAACGTCCGGGACTCCAGAGGCGGCATCATGGCGCTTTCGCGCACTGTTCTCGCAGCGGTCCTGATGACTGGACTTTCCGCGTCGTGCCGCGCGGTCGTGCCTGAATCCCAGCGGTTGGTGCTGGCGATCGCGGGAATGGATTCGAAGGAAACTCTCGGGGGTCCGCGCCTCTCGGCGGCCGCGCTGGAGTACCTTCAGGACCGGCTTGTCTCCTGCGGCAGGTTCCGCGTGGTGGAGCGGATGCAGCTGAGGCGGATCCTCGAGGAGCAGCAGCCCGAGGGGACCTCCAAGGCCGCGAAGCTCGCCGGCGCCGATTGGGTCGTGTACGGCGCGATCACGGAGGCGTCGTTGCGGGGCGGGTCGGGACCAGGAGATTTGAAGGGCGTCGCGGAGGCGCTCGTCCACCTTCGGGTCGTCCGGGTCGAGGACGGGGTGATCATCTATTCGCACCGTCATCGCGGATCGGCGGTAAACACGTCGAGTTCAATGGACGATTCCCTGCTGTTTCAGGCCGTCCGGGCCGCCGTCGATAAGCTGGCCGGGGAGATCGCGGAGCTCGCGCCATAGGTTAAGATCGTCGGACCCGATGAGCGTCCCCGAGTCTGTCCGACGGAAATACGCCAAGCTGCGCGCCGAAATCGAGCGCCACAACCGCCGCTACTACGTCCTCGCCGACCCCGAAATCTCCGATGCGGAATACGACCGGCTCTACGACGAGCTGGTCGCGCTCGAGAATCAATACCCGGAGCTCCGCACCCCCGACTCGCCCACGCAAAGAGTGGGCGGCGAGCCGCTCGACAAGTTCGAGAAGGTCGAGCACCGGATCCTCATGCTCAGCCTCGAGAAGGCGTACGAGGAGGCGGAGGTTCAGGCGTGGATCGACCGCATGGAAGCGGACCTCGGCCACCCCGTGAAATCGGCCTTCGACCTCGAGCCCAAGATCGACGGCGATTCCCTCGAGCTCGTGTACGAGAAAGGCCTGCTGGCCGTCGCCTCGACCCGCGGCGACGGCCGCGTCGGCGAAAACGTCACCCACACCGTCCGCACCATCCGGTCGATCCCGCTCCGCCTCGAGGGCGCGCCGGAACTGCTCGAGGTCCGCGGCGAGGCCTTCATCCCCCTCGAGGATTTCAAGAAGATCAACAAAGCCCAGCTCGAGAAGGGCGAAGAGCCCTACATGAATCCGCGCAACCTGACGAGCGGAAGCCTCAAGCAGCTCGATCCCGGGATCACCGCCTCGCGCCCGATCCGGTTCATGGCCCACGGCATCGGCCGCGCCGTCGGACGGAAATTCTCGCGCCACATGGAGGCGATGGAGTTCCTGAAGAAACTCGGGATGCCCATCGTGGACGACCTCGAGGCCGCCTCGTCGGTGAAAGAGATCAGGGCCTACTACGAGAAGATGCTGAAAGGGCGCGACCGGCGGGCCTACGAGATCGACGGCATCGTCCTCAAGGTCGACGACTTTCATCTGCGCGAGGAGCTCGGCGCGCGCTCCAAGAGCCCGCGCTGGGCGATCGCGTGGAAATTCCCCGCGCGCGAGGAGACGACGCAGGTCCTCGCCGTCGACTGGCAGGTCGGCCGCACCGGGAAGCTCACCCCCGTCGCGCGGCTCAAGCCCGTCCCGATCGCCGGCGTCACGGTCTCCAACGCGACCCTCCACAACCCGTCGCAGATCAGGAAACTCGACGTCCGGATCGGCGACTGGGTCGTGGTCACCCGCTCCGGAGACGTGATCCCGTATGTCGTCAAGGTCGTCACGTCGCGCCGTACCGGCAAGGAGAAGGAGATCAAGCCTCCGACCTCCTGCCCCGTCTGCGGCGGCCCGGTCGAGGCGACCGAAAGCGACCTCTTCTGCGCGGCGGGCCTCTCGTGCCCGGCGCAGGTCAAGGGGGCGCTCGAACACTTCGTCTCCCGCGGCGCGATGGACATCGAGGGCCTGGGCCCGGAGTGGATCGACGTGCTCGTCGACAAGAAACTTGTCTCATCGCCCGCCGACCTCTACGGCCTCAAGAAGGGGGCGCTGCTCGAGCTCGACCGGATGGGCGAGAAGCTCGCCGACAACATGCTCGCGGCGATCGAGAAATCCCGGACGACGACGCTGCCGCGATTTCTAAACGGCCTCGGCATCCGGCAGGTGGGCGAGGCGACGGCCCAGGCGCTCGCGGACCATTTCGGTGAGGTCGAGAAGCTGATGGAGGCCTCGGAGGAGGAGCTCCAGGCGGTCCCCGACGTCGGGCCGATCGTCGCGAAGTCCATCCGGGACTTCTTCCAGCGCAAGGAGAACCGCGCGGCGGTGAAACGGCTCCTCAAGGCGGTGACGATCGTCCGGCCGAAGCCGAAAAGCCGCACCTTGGAGGGTCAGGTCGTGGTTTTCACGGGCGGGCTGGAGCGGATAAGCCGCGACGACGCGAAGCGGCTGGTGGTCGAGAACGGCGGCCGGACGGCGGACAGCGTCTCAAAAGCCGTCACCCTGGTGGTGGCGGGCCCCGGCGCGGGCTCGAAACTTGACAAGGCGAAGTCCCTGGGTGTAAAGACCGTGACGGAGTCTGAATTCTTTGCGATGATTGATCAGTAATCGGGCTGACGGCTGATGGCTCGGTCTGAAGTCTGATGTCTGAAGTCTGAGAACTGACACATGGTTGACAAGCTCCAGTCGATCTGGATGGACGGCCGTCAGGTCCCCTGGGACGACGCGAAGATCCACGTCCTCACCCACTCCTTCCACTACGGAGCCGCCGCGTTCGAGGGGATCCGGGCCTACCGCACCGACGACGGGCGCTCCGCGGTCTTCCGCCTGCGGGACCACATCCGCCGCCTCTTCGAATCCGCGAAGATCCTCGGCTTCGAAATCCCCTACTCCTTCGACGCGGTCTGCGCCGCGTGCCTCGAAACGTTGACGGCCAACGCGCTGCCGGAGGGGTACATCCGGCCCATCGCATACATCGGCGACGGCGTCATGGGGGTCTATCCCGCGGACAATCCGATCCGCCTCCTTGTCGCGGTCTGGAAGTGGGGCGCCTACCTCGGGGAGGACGCGATCAAGAAGGGAATCCGGGTGAAGGTCAGCTCCTACGCCCGCTACCAGCCGAACTCCGTGATGACCCGCGCCAAGGTGACGGGGAACTATGTCACGGGTGTCCTCGCGAAGAAGGAGGCGAAATCCCTCGGCTTCGACGAGGCCCTGCTTCTCGATCCGGACGGCTTCGTCGCGGAGGGGAGCGGGGAGAACATCTTCATCGTGCGGGACGGCAGGCTCAAGACGACGCCGCTGACGGTGATTCTGCCGGGCATCACGAGGGCGACGATCCTGCGCTTCGCGGAGGACCTGGGCCTGCGCCTCTCCGAGGAGCGCTTCACGCGCGACGAGGTCTACATCGCGGACGAGGCCTTCTTCTGCGGGACCGCGTCGGAGGTGACTCCGATCCGCGAGGTGGACGGCCGAACGATCGGGAACGGCGGGATGGGCCCCGTCACGCGGAAGATCCAGTCGCTCTACTTCGACGTGATCCGCGGCCGGTCGGCCAAGTACAAGGACTGGCTCACTTCCTTTGACATAATCGCCGGACCTAGCAAGCCGAAGCGGGCCGCGAAGGTCCAGGCTCCTTAGCAGGGGTCGTAGCTCCCCGTTCCCCGATCCCCGTCGGGCTGCAAGCTTCGAGCTTCTGAAACGGGAAACGGATGGCCGGAGACGGGGAGCTCTACCGGGTTCCGCTAATAGTTCGTGGGATCAATTCTCCTCAGTGCCGCCAACGCGTACATCCCCTCGTACCAGGTACGCGTCCTCATCATCTCGCGCAGCTTGGCGATCGACGCCGCCGGGGCCGGTTGTCGCCCGGCGTCGAGGTATTCGAGCCCTTCGGCCGCCCGATACCGCACGAGGAGGTCCGGGTCGTCCATCGCCTGGAGGATGGTCTCCCGCGTCCGGTCTTCCCGGGTGAGCCCCAGCGCCGCCACGCACCAGAGCCTCACGCGCACGTCGGGGTCCCGCGCCCCGGCGAGAAGTTCGCCGGTCACCCCTCCGCGCGGAAACGAGGGCCGCTTCAGGACGAGGCAGGCCTGGTACGCCGCCTCGTACCGGACGTCGGGCTCCGGATCCTTGAGACCCGCGGCGAGGCGGTCGATGGCTTTCTGGTCGTCCCCGGGGAGGTTCTTCAATTCGGCGACGCGGCCCAGCGCGGCGGCGCGGAGGACGAACGCTCCGATGAGGCCCGTCATCGAAACCACGAAGACCGCCACCACGAGGATGCGCACCGTCCGCGGCGAACAGCGGCGGGCGACCCACGCCGCGACCGCGCCCAGAAGGCCCAGGACGAGGATCAGGCCGAACACGGGCCCGGCGTAGAAAACGCCCGTCCACCCCAGCCAGGTCAGCTCGAGGAGCATCGACTCCAGGGGGCCGAAGCGCAGGGTCTCGTGAAGCGCCTTCTGCAGGGCCTCCTTGGTCGCCGGTGCGGAGACCGTGCGCGTGCCGATCAGCCGGCCCGGGTCGGACCCCTCCAGGCAGATGGTGCGGTCGAGGAGGCTGCGCTTCGCCAGGGTGTCGAGGGGGCGGACGACGGAGGACGCGAGTAGGTACACGTCGTGCTGGCGCTTCTCGATCAGCGGCGCCGCGGTGTCCGCGTCGGGGGTGGCCTCGATCGAAAAATCCAGCTCCTTCAGGTATTTCAGCTCCGCCCCGAACTTGCCCACGGCGAGGACCGTGCGGATCTGGCGGGACTTGAGGCTCGGATCGTCCACGTAGACGGGCTTGACGGGCTCCGCCGCGTACAGCGTGCGGGCGTAGTAAAACCGGGCGAAGGCCCGGCCGGCCTCGTGGCCGAGGAGGAAGCGGTCGCGGAATCGGCTGGTTCCCTGGATGCGCTCCTCGTTGCCCACGGGCCCGGGGACGAGCGCGAAGAGCGCGAGGAGGATGAGCAGGGCGGCGGCGACCACGCCCGGCCGCAGGCCGGTCCGCGTCTTCGGCCCCGTCCGAACCTGGTCGCGGCGACGGCCCCACGCCAGGGTCGTTCCGAACAGGGCGGCCCCGGGGACGAGGAACCCCGCCGCGACGGCGACGAACGGGGAGGTCCTCGGCAGGAGCGCGAGGAAGGTCGAGACTCCGAGGAAGAGCGAGCACCACGGGGCGAAGCGCGCGACGGTCAGGAATTTCTCGCCGAGGGCGTGGACCCCCGCGTGGAGCCCCCCGAGGAAAAACGCGATCGGGGTGGCCAGCAGGAAGGCCGCGCCCAGGCGTCCCCACAAGCCCAGGCCTTCCAACTCCGCTTTCCGGGGAAGGGGGTCGGCCCGGAGGCGGGTCAGGACCTCCGCTCTCTCGAACAGCCGTTCCAGCTCACGTTCGAGAAGAGGAAGAGCGACGAGGGTGAGGACGACCAGGGTGAGGGCCATGGCGAGGGCCGCCGCGGCCGCGATCCAGGAGAACGCTTCCGCCCGCGCCGGGAATGTCTCCCCCGCGCTGAAGGGCTCCCGCTCGTGGGGCTCGGCGGTGCGGGGCGCCCGGAGCAGGCTTTCGAGTTGTCGCGTCCGGACCGCGGCGATCTCCTCCGCGCGCCGGCGCGTCCAGGGAAAGGAGATGGGCTTGGGGGAGAGTCCCCAGGCGCCCTCCGCGAGAGAGGCGACGGCCCCCCAGGGGGCGCCGTTGGGATTGCTGCAGATCGGCGTGCCCGCCGAGACGGTCCAGGCCTCGCCTGGGCCCTCCCGGACCGACCCGTCGAGCTCACGCGCCGCGGCCTCGAGGGCCTTCCGGAACGAGTCGCGGTCGGCGAAACGGGGATCCATTTTTTTCAAGCCATCAGCAATCAGCGCTCAGCATTCAGCCGGAAGGCCCACGGAAAAGCCGATACGCACCGGCGGAAGCCTCTGGCTGAGAGCTGACCGTGAATCGCTGAAGGCTGACAATCGAGGCGATTATAACAGGGTCGGCGGAAGCCATTCGTTAAGATAACCTCCGGATCATGAGCCGCCTTCGGTGGATTCCGGCGGGCGTGGCCGTGCTGGTCGCGGCGGGACTGGAAGTCCTCCCCCAGCAGGGCCCGCGCGCCCCCTTCGAAATCCGCCATGTCGTCGCCCACGGCCAGCGGATCGACACCCAGTTCTACGACTTCACCGGCGACGGCCTCATGGACGCGCTCGTCGTCTCCATCGACTGGGATGTCGAGCCCCGGGTCCGCTGGCTGGCCCTGCACATCGGCAAGAAGGGCGAGGGCATCCCCGAGAAGCCGGACCAGATCTGGCCGGCCGCCCCCTTCGCCTGCGCGCTGGCGCTCGCCAACGTGGTGCCCGAGGGGGGCGTGGACATTCTCGAGATCGCCCCGGACGGCGTCTACTACCACGCCTTCGAACGGGGGGTGATGACGGAGGAGCCGCGCAAGCTGATCCACACGCGCACGTTTTTCACGACACCCTCCGATCGCTCTCTGCCCCTGTGGGCCAAGCCGGTGGATTTGTCGAAAGACGGACTCGACGACCTCGTGCTCCCGGTGTCGGAAGGATACAAGGTCTATTTCCAGACGGCGCCCGGGCGGTTCGGGACGGTGGTCCGGCTCGAAGCCGACCTTCCCGCGGGCAGGACCCCGGCCATCTCCCCGAGGCGGTTCGCGGTGGACTGGGAGCGCTCGCTGGCGCGGGGGCTGCCCCCCTCGTCGTCCCTCTTCAACCTCCACGACGAGCTGCCGCGGATCACCCCGGTCGACATCAACGGGGACGGGCTCCTGGACCTGGTGTCGATCCGCGGGGACGAGATGACGATCTTCTTCCAGAAGGCCGGGCTCCAGTTCCCGGCCGCGATGCGGAAGACCCAGAAGATCGCGACCCTTCGTGAAGAGCGGAGGAAGGACAAGGTGGACGTCGCGGACGTGCAGTTCTGCGACCTCAACGGGGACGGGATCATGGATTTCGTCGTCACCAAGATCGAGGGCCAGCTGGGCCTGCTCAAGTCGATCAGGACGCGGATCTACCCCCATCTCGGAACGGGGCGGGGCAACTTCCAGGGGGACACCTGCATCTTCGTCGACGGCGTCAGCCTGAATCCGGTCTTCCTCGACATGAACGGCGACGGGGCGCTCGACGTGCTGACCTCGCGCCTGCGCACCGACATCCTGGAGCAGGCCGTCTCCGTGATGGCGTTCGGCGACATCACCGTCACGTACGAGGTTTTCCAGTTCGACAAGGTCCAGAACAGCTACTCGAACGCTCCGGTCTTCTCCTTCGACGTGCGCATCCCGATCGAGGACATGAAGAACATGGGGGCGGGCTCGAGGCCCCTGTTCCAGGTGGCCCGGGACATGTCGGGGGACGGGCGCCCGGACGCCGTCATCTACGATCCGAAAACCTCGTCGGTGGAAGTGCGACGGGGGCGTCCCGTCTG
>DASXTT010000192.1:0-5929 GCA_036505255.1 Planctomycetota bacterium
CCCGGTAGACGCACACAAGGTCCCGGGGATTGAGGACGAGTTTCAGCGCCGTCTTCAGGGTGACGTCGCGCACCTTGAGGGTCACCCGGGCCGGCTCCTCTCCAGACTTGGCGACCTCGGTGGCGAGGTGGAAATTCAGGCCGCTGTACTCCTGGAAATAGGCGATCACGTCCTCCAGCTTGGCGTTCTGGAAGTCGAGCGTGATCTTCATCGAGGCGAGCCGGTCCCGCACCTTCCCGAGTTCCTGCGTGCGTGCGGAATCCTCCTGCGCGGCGGCGACACCGCCGAGCGCGACCCATCCGAACAGCGCGGCGATCGTGGGGAGCTTCATCGTGGCCTCCGTATTTTCTGTTCCGGAAGCTTGGATGACGGTCGGGTGCGAAGGTAAAAGCCGATTGCGACGATGGAAACGGAAGCCGGCCGCAGGAAGCGGGCCGCCGGTTATCAGCTTGCGCTGATGCTGATCTTCAAGACGACGCCCTTTAGATCCGGTGGAACTCCCAAGACCGTTCCAGCCGCCGAGATCTTCCGCGGGCCCCTCTCGGAGGAGCGGGTCGCGGAAGCCCGGGTCGCGAGGAGCTGGCGCAGGAAGACGGGAAGGTAGGGATCGAGCCCGGACCAGTCGATGGCTTCGACTTCCCGGAGCCGGAGTTCCGTGAGCTTTCCCCCGAGGGCCCCGTCGGCGGCGCGATTGTGCAGGAGGAGCTTTCCCTCGCGGCTGAAGACGAGCAGGAGTTCGGGGCCGTCCGAGAAAGCCTGGGTCGCCAGCTCGGCGGCCTCCTCGAGGGACCGCGCCCGCCCCCGGGCCTCTTCGAGGTCCTCGGCGGCCTTGTCCAGCTTCGCGGCGATGTCCTCGACCGTGTGGTCGCGCTGTTCGAGGAGCCTGAGGACCTTGGTGACGTGGGTCTGGTCCCGCGAGAAGGCGGGCTGGCCGCGGGTCTCGACCTGGCGCTGCTCGAGATCGAAGACCCGCTGGCGGAGGCGGCGGTTCTCCTCCACGATTTCGTGGAGCCGTTCCTCATCCATGGCGGAGACTCCCCGGCCCGGTGTACCAGCTCACCGTCGTCCCTCCGTACTTGCGGCGGTCGGCGAGGCACCCGCCCGCCCACTTCCCGGCCGGCGTCTGAATCGAACGGTGCTCCACGACGGCTTCCCCCCATCCTCCCAGTCCCGCGACGGCCGCTTCGAGGCGCGCCGCGCTCGCGGGGTCGTCGTACAGCGCGTACGGCGGATCGACGAAGACCACGTCGAACCGCCGGCCCAGGGGCGCGGTCAGCGTCGGAGCCTCCAGCGCGTCGCCGAGGAGGACCTCCGCCCGATCCGCGAACCGCAGGCGCGACAGGTTCCGCCGGACCGCCTCGACGCACCGCGGGTCCGAGTCGACGAAGGCCGCGAACCCCGCTCCGCGGCTCAAGGCTTCGAGCCCCATCGTGCCGATCCCGGCGAAAAGGTCGAGAACCGTCGCCCCCTCCAGACGCGGTCGAAGCACCTCAAAAACGGAGTTCCGGAGTCGCGCGAGGGCCGGCCGGATGTCCAGACCTGGGACGGTCAGGAGCTTGGCTCCCCGGGCGGCGCCTCCGGTCAGAACCGCGCCGCCCCGTTCCAGCCGCGACATGGAGTATACCCGGATTCAGGGATGCGGGGTAGGCGCCGGAGCCTTCTCCGCGGCCCGGCGCAGGGCGGGGATCGACGCCACCCCGACGGCCATTCCGGCGACGAACAGGGTGAACAGGATCAGGACGACGGCCGCCAGGACGTTGAAGATGCGGCGGCCCAGGGATCGGGGCGTCTCGTCACTCATCGGGCGGTCTCGTCCTCCAGGATCGCCTTCCGCCTCAGCAGGTGATGGTAGTGCTGGGCGAACCGGTGGGCCTCGTCACGAACATACATCAAAAGGCGCAGCGCGGGGGCGGATTTGTCGACCTTGACCTCCTGGGCGCGCGTCCCGGTCCAGCGGTAGAGCGTCTCCTCCCGCTTGGCCAGGGAGAGCAGGCGGGGCCCGGCCTCCCCCAGCGCCGCGACCTCTTTCGCCGCGGAGGAGAGCTGCCCCACCCCGCCGTCGATCAGGAAGACGTCGGGAAAGACCTGCTCCTCGCGGGCCAGCCGGGTGAACCGCCGCCGGGTGACCTCCCGGACGCTCGCGAAATCATCGACGCCCTCCACCGAGCCGATCCGGAACCGCCGGTAGCCCGCCTTGAAGGGCGCTCCGTCGACGAACGAGACGAGTGACCCGACCGTCTCGCCGCCCTGCAGGTGGGCGATGTCGATCCCTTCGATGGTGCGCACCGGCGCTCCGCCGAGGAGCGCCGAGAGCTCGGCGAGCCCCTCCTGCGGATCCATCGGGGTGATGTCGCCTTCGACGTAGTCGAACTCGGGACTGTGGCGCTCGAGGGCCTCGATCGCGCGGAGCTGGTCGCGCAAGCCCGCCGCGCGCTCGAATTCGAGCTTTTTCGACGCCTCCTTCATGCGGGCCGCGAGGTCTTCCTTCAATTTCGTCCGGTCGCCCCGCAGGAATTGACGGAGGGACGCGATGTCCGCGCCGTAATCCTCCTTCGAGATGCGGTCGGCGCACGGCGCGGTGCACCGGTTGATGCTGTGAAGGAGGCACGGGCGGAAAAAGCGGCGCTTCGGGTCATCGGCGCGCATCTCGATCTTGCAGGTCGCGAACTTGAAGATCTTCTGGAGCACCTTGACCGCGTCACGGAGCTCGGCCGCCCCGGTGAAGGGGCCCATGAGGTCGGCCTTGACCTCGTCGGTCTCGCGGACGACCCAGACCTTCGAGAAGTCGTCGAACGTCGTGAGGCCGAGCATCGTGAAGGACTTGTCGTCCTTGAGTTTCACGTTGTACTTGGGCTGGGCGTCCTTGATAAGGCGCGCCTCGGCGAGGAGGGCGTCGACCTCGGTGGCGGTCTGGAGGATGTCGAAGTCGCGGATCTGGGAGATCATGGACTGGAGGCGGGGTTCGATGTCCGGGTTCGGATGGAAGTAGGTGGAGACGCGGTCGCGGAGGCTGCGGGCCTTGCCGATGTAGAGGACACGGCCGCGGGCGTCCTTCATGAAGTACACGCCGGGCGTTTCGGGGAGGGCGGTGGATTTCGCGCGGAGTTCGTCGAGAGTCACGGGCGCATTATAGGGGGCTTATTTCTCGTAGAAGGACAGGAAGCGGTAGGCGCTGCCGCGGTAGGCGGCCATGCCGCACGGGGGGCAGGGGTCATCGACGGCGACGCGTTCCACCTTGACCCCGAAGGGAAGGCAGGGCTCGGGATCCTTGCCCGCCTGCTCGAGATAGTATCCCCAGAGGACGGCCCGGAAGGGCGCGCCACTTTTCTCCGACATCTTCTGCACGAGCCACGGGGCGATCGTATCGGCCTTCGACTTGAGCACATCCATGGCGGCCCGGGCCTCCTCGGGTTCGCCGACCAGGCGCGCGACGGCCTGCTTTAGGTCCTCCGGCATCACCTTCTCGATCGCGAGGGCGTGATCCCGAAGGCGGGCGCCGTCCTCGCCGTTGATGAACTTGGTGAACGACTCGCGGAACAGGCCGAAGTTTTCGAGGGTGGCCAGCTTGACGCGGTCAGCAGCGACTTTCTTTCCCTCGGGATTGAGCAGGATGCGGAGGACGCCCTCCCCCGCCGGCTTGCCGTCGCTGATGTCGCGCGCCTTCGTCTCGCTCAGACAGATGAGCACGTTGGCGCAGAAGATCTCGAAGCCCACGCTTCCGGCTTTGGATCCGGTGGCGAGTCGGGCGAGGAGTCCCTCGCCCAGCCGCTTCTGGGCATCCTTGTCGGAGGGAATCACGAGGACGACGCCGAATCGCCGCGTCTCCTTCATCCGCTTGAGGGCATTGGTGAAATAATCCGGGGCGGCTTCCTGGGCCAGCAACTCTCGCAGCCCGAAGACGAGCGGCGAGCCCGCGAGGATCGCCAGGAAATCGCGTCGCAGCACGGCGTTGCTCCTACTTGGTCAGGAATCTCAGGAAGAGCCGGACTTTCGGCTCCTCGATCCGCGCCATCCCGCAGGCGACCATCGAGCCCTTGTCGTCTTTTTCGTCCATGGGCGCCTCGCGCCAGCCGCCGCAGCCGCCTTCCACGAATTTCGGCACCCGTGTTCCGAAGGGGAGGCGCGGACCGAAGGCGTCTTTCTTCGCGGACTGGTAAAGACGCTCCAGGATCGATCGCAGCGCGGAGCGGACCTCCGCATCCGGAGCGCTCCTCCGGAGCCAGGAATAGAGGGGATGATAGTCCGCGGCATGACCTTGGACCGTTGCCGCCGCGCGCTCGCGGACTTCGATGTCTTCGCCTCCGAGCTCGCGCAAGCCGTACCGGAGCTCATCGGGCGACGTCTTGAGCAGCTCCTCCGCCCGCGCCTTCAGCCGCTCCGCTTCCTTGCCGAACAGGAACGGCTCGAACGATCCGGCGAACGCGTCGCCCGTCTTCAGCGCCTCGGAAGCGAACGACTCCGCGACGACCCGCATGCCCTCGGGGTCAAGGAGGATCCGGTTTTCCTTCTCCCCCTCCTTGCGGAGTCCGCAGGCGACGGCGATCGCAGGAGACATCCCGATGAAAACCCCGCCGGTAAAGAGCTCGTGCGCCGCCGCGTGGTCGCCGTCAAGGAGGTCCCAGAGCGCCATGCCCAGCGCCTTCTCCTCGGCCGCGGTGGCCGGCGCGATCAGGACGACCCCATGGAGCTTCCGCTCCTTCATGCGGGCGAGGGCCTCCTTGAACCAGGCGGGCGCGGTCGAGGCCGGCGTTCCTTCCTGCGCGAAGAGCTCGCGGAGCCCGAAAATGCAGGGCGCCGCGGCGGCCGCTTTCAGGAAGGTCCGGCGATCCATGGTCATGCCCCATTAGACGTGCGCCGAAAGGCGAGGTTCCCCAAATCGGTCGGCCGTCATTCCTTCAGGAGCAGTAGCAATCGCTGCCCCTTCCCCTCAAGGCGGGCCATCCCGCATTGAACGGAGACGTCTTCACGCTCCACTCCGCAACCCATGCCAGGAGCGATGCGGGCTCCAAAGGGGAGCCTTGGTCCAGGACTCTTCTCTTCGCATTTATCGAAGTACGTGTCGATCAGTCTATGCAGGCGCGCCGACCTCTCCGGGGTCGTCGAATTCCCGCGCTCGAAAATCAGGAGCGGCATCAGCGCCTCGGCCTCTTTCAAGAGAACTCCCGTGGCCTTCTCCCGGACCTGGATGTCCTCCGCCTCGAGCGACTCGAGCGCGCGCTTCTCTTAATCCGTCAACTTCCCCCTCACCGCCTCCGCCCTTTTGGACAAACTCGCGCGCCCTTCCCCGTGAAGGGGCTTGTCGAAGGCTTCAAAGAAGCCGGCGGGGCTCTTCAAGGCGTCGAGGTTCAAGTCCATCGTGGAAAGGACGCGGCCCGAGGACTCCAAGATGAGGACCTTGGCCGGCGTCGACGACTCCGGCAGGCAGCCTCGAGCCGCCTCGGGCCCAAGGCAAATGGTCACGGCCGAGCAGAAGACCTCGTGGGCTCGGGAATCGCCGCTCTCAAGCAGGTCCAGGATCGCCTTGGCCATAGACGCGGCCCCTTCGTCCGTAGCCGGAGCGACAAATACCAGGCCCGGCCTATCTCCGTCCTTCATGCGCCGGAGGGCGGCTTCCCACCACGCCGGACCCACCCGGCGCGGCGCCTCCTGGCCGAGGAGCTCGGTCAAGCCGAATACGAACGGAGATCCGGCGGCGATTCGAAGAAAATCGCGGCGAGCGAGGCTCATATCTCTTTGGACGCGCCCGGACCTTCGAAGGTGAGGTTTTTTCCGCGGCACCAGGTCATGAATTTCTCCGCTTCTTCTCGGGGGAACCACGAGCGGGGCGGAACCTCGCGGTCATAGGCCTTGAAGGCCTCCGTGAAAGCTGCGGCGTCGGTATCGAACCAGGCTTCCATTTTCGAATCTCCCCGCACGATCAGCTCGAACC
>DASXTT010000193.1:0-2751 GCA_036505255.1 Planctomycetota bacterium
GTGCGGATCCGGCAGATCTGCTCCTTGGGGATCCCGCGGCGAGAAGCGTAGTACTCGCCGATGGAGACGGAATCGGGGATCGCTTCGTTGACGAGAATTACGACTTCTTTTTTCACATCGACGGAACGTTCGATCGAGTCAGAATCCTGCGGAAGGGGGGTAAAGAGCAAGGCGACGAGAGCCCATCGATGAAGCATGGTCGATCAGACTACCAAATCAGCTGCTTGCTTCCAGCTTCCCGCCTTCCGCGGCTGAGTGCCGAGCGCTGTCGGCTGAAAGCTAGGCGAGCAACTTGTCGAGCTTCTCGAGCACCGGTTTGAGTTGTCTCTCCAGAGCGGGATCCAGCTCCAGCGCTTTCCGGAGATCTTCGCGAGCATCCGCGTAGTCCATGCGCGATTCTTTGATCGACCCCCGCGCGGCCCACGCCGAGGCGAGCCTCGGATCGAGGGCGACCGCCCGGTCAAGGTCGGCCAGCGCCGCGTCCACCTGCTTCGCGGCGACGCGTCGCGCGGCCCGATCGACGAGCGCCAGGGCCCACCGCGGGGAGAGCTCGGCTCCCGGGTCGAGCCGCAGCATCTGGTCGACGTCCTCGATCGCTTCGAGCGGCCGTCCTTCCCGCCGGCGAAGGTCGGCGCGGTCGCGCAGGGCGGCGGCATACGAAGGATCGCGGAGCACCTCGGGATGAGACTTCTCCGCGCGCCGGAAGTCGGCGATGGCCCCGTCCAGGTCGCCCTGCTCGAGGCGCGCCGCGGCGCGCCGGATGAAAATGGCCGTCAACTCGGAAGGAACCGCCGCGGATCCGGCCACCAGCGCCTCGACGTCCTCGGCCGCCGCGAGCGGGCTGTCGGAGTCGAGCCTGGCCCGGGCGCGCGCGATCCTCCACGCGGCTTCCCCGGGGTTCAGGGCGATTGCCTTGCCGAAGTCCTCGAGGCCGCCGTCGACGTCGCCCGCCTTCAGGCGGGCCTGCCCGCGGGCGCCGTACGCCTGGGCGAAGGAAGGATCGACCCTCAGGCCGGGTTGAATCGCGAGGGCCCGGTCGAGGTCGGCGAGGGCGTCGTCCGTGGCGCCGTCCTTCAGGCGCTTCAGGCCGCGTCCGAGGAGCGCTTCCAGGTGGGCCGGATCGGTGGCCAGCGACGGACGGATTTCCAGGGCCCGGTCGAAATCGCGGACGGCTTCATCGACTTTGCCCGTGGCCGCGGAAGCGCGGGCGCGGCGCCGGAGGGCCTCGGCGAAGAGCGCGGGGTCGACGGCCCCGGGGTCGAGGCCCCACGCGAGTTCGTAATCGGCGGCCACCCCGCCCGGGTCGGCGCCCGCGAGCCTCCGCCGGGCGCCGTGGACGAAAGCCTCGGCGTAGCGCGGGTCGAGCGGAACCTGCGCGTCGAGCTCCCGCGCGCGCGCCGCGTCCGACAGGGCGGCCTCGTAATCCTTCTTCCTGAGGGCCACGACGCCTCGGGCCGCGTAGGCCTCGGCGTACTTGGGATCGGCCTCGAGCGCCGCCGCGAAATCCTCGAGGGCGCGGCCGAAATTTCCCCGGGCCAGCGAGGCGCGCCCTCGGGCCGTGCGCGTGGCCGGGTCGCGGGGATCGGCCTCGATGGCTTTCGCGAGGTCGGCGAGCGCCGCGTCGAAGTCTCCGCGCTCCACCAGGATGCGGCCCCTCAGGCCGAGGGCCTTGACGTGGCCCGGCTGGCGCGCGAGGGCCTGGTCGAGTTGGGAGAGGGCGGTACCGGGGTCGCCCGCCCGATGGAGCGCGAGGCCCGCCCCGTACGCGGCCTCCGCGCTCTTCGGCTCGATGGCGGCGGCGCGCTGGAGATCGGCGGCCGCCTCGTGGGGTTTCCGGCGGGCGAGCTGGAGCCATCCGCGCCAGAAGAGCGCCTTGAAATTGTTCGGGTCAAGCTTCAGCGCCTGGTTGAAGTCGTAGAGGGCGTTGTCGATGCGGCCGGTCTTGTACAGGAGCTGGCCGCGCTCGGCGTAGGCGCCCGCGAAGTCGGGGTGCTTCTGGATGACGTCGGTCCACTCCGACAGCGTGAGCCCCTCCTTGGACGCCGGCGGCGGCGCGGGGGGCCGGGCGGGAGGGGGACCGGGGGCCTGGGCCGCCGGCGGCGGGGCCGGCGCCCCCGGGCCGGGCTTTCGTCCGGAGGACGGACGTCGGAGCGGTCGGCGCATCACCATTCCTCAAAGATAAACAAGCAAGGACGGGGGCGCATATTAACCGAGCGCCAACTTTCAGACCAGAAACAGAAGGCGGAATCAAGAATCGGGAATCAGGAATCGCCCGGTGTTTCCGTCATCCCCCTTCGGCGCAAATCCGCCATGGTTGACACCGCACCGGGGCATCGACTACTTTCTGGCCCATGACCGAAGCCCGCAGCCTCGCCGTCTTCATCGATTTCGAAAACCTCGCCCTCGGTTTCCACGGACGGAAGGCCCGCTTCACCATCACCAAGGTCCTCGCCCGCCTCGTTGAAAAGGGCAAGATCATCGTCAAGAAGGCGTACGCCGACTGGACCCGGTTCGGGGACTTCAAGAAGGAGCTCCACGAGTCGGCGATCGAGCTCATCGAGATCCCCAAGCGCTCCATGACGGGGAAGAACTCCGCCGACATCCGCCTCTGCGTGGACGCCATCGACCTGTGCTACGCCAAGGAGCACATCGACACCTTCGTCATCGTGTCGGGCGACAGCGATTTCTCCCCCCTCGTTTCCAAGCTCAAGGAGAACGGCAAGTACGTCATCGGACTGGGGTTGAAGAACT
>DASXTT010000194.1:0-3714 GCA_036505255.1 Planctomycetota bacterium
GCGAGATCCCGGCAGCGTCGCGCGTCGGCCCGCAGCCCGTCCACGCACTTGGCCGCGAAGAGCCGCGCGGCCGAGGCGAGGAGGGCGATCGACTGCAGGAGATTGTGGGCCATCACGGGAACCATGGCGTTCAGCTCGAAAGCTCCGCCCTGGCCGCCGACGGCGACGGCCGCGTCATTCCCGACAACCTGCGCGCCCACCTGGACGACCACTTCGCAGATGACCGGGTTCGTCTTGCCCGGCATGATGGAAGACCCGGGCTGGAGCGCCGGAAGAATCAGCTCGCCCAGCCCGCCGGCGGGGCCGCTGCCCATCCAGCGGATGTCGTTCGCGATCTTCACCAGGGCGGTCGCCAGCGCCCGCAAAGCCCCGCTCAGGCGGACAAGGCCGTCCCGAGCCCCCTGCGCCTCAAACGGGTTGCGCGCCCCGCGGAGGGGCAACGCGGTCTCCCTCGCGAGAAGGGCGATGACCCGTCGCCCGAAGCCCGGCGGTGCGTTGATTCCCGTCCCCACCGCCGTGCCTCCGAGGGGCAGCTCGCGGAGCGATTCGGAGGACCGCCGCAGGTGCTCCCGCGCGGCCGCCACCTGCGCCGCGTATCCCGAGAACTCCTGGCCGAGGCGGATCGGGACCGCGTCCATGAGGTGCGTGCGCCCGAGTTTCACGACGCGATCGAAGCGCCGGGAGGCGCCGCCCAGCGAGGCGCGGAGAATTTCGAGCGCCGGAAGCAGATCGCGCTTCATCGCCAGGAGCGCCGCCACATGGACGGCGGACGGGATCACGTCGTTCGACGACTGACCGAGGTTGACGTGATCGTTGGGGTGGACCGCGCGGCCGAGGCGTCGCGAGGCGAGAACCGCGATCACCTCGTTCGCGTTCATGTTCGTCGAGGTACCCGAGCCGGTCTGGAAGACGTCCACCACGAAGGCGTCGTCGTGGCGGCCCTCGGCGACCTCGCCCGCCGCGGCGGCCAGCGCGCGAGCGAGGGCCTTGGGAAGGGTGCCGAGGTCTCCGTTGATCCGGGCCCCGGCCTGCTTGATGCGGCCCAGGGCCTCGATGAAGACCCGGGGGAAGCGCAGTCCGCTCACCGGAAAGTTGGCGACGGCCAGCCGGGTCTGGGGTCCCATCGGGAGGCGGGCCCTGGCCATGGATTCCTCCGCGTCAGCGGCGCGGGACGATGAGGAGCCGCCCGGCCTCCGCCTGCACGGCGGCGCCCAGCGGCACGACGAGCGCTTCAAGAACCTCGATGATGGGCGCCCGATCCACGGCGAGGGTGAGGCGACGCTCCCGCACGGCGGCCGCCACCCCGGGGTCGAACGCGACCGGCGTCTCTCCGAATTCCGCGACGCGGGCGGCGATTTCCGACAGGGGCGCGGATCGGATGAAGCTGATGCTGATCGGCTCGCGCGCCGCGCGGGCGAAGTCGCGCGCGTCCTCCGACGCGGGCGCCAGCTCGGCGTCGGGCGGGTGGAGCCGGTCCGGGGCGTGGCGGTCGAGAATGCGATTCACGAAGGCGAGCAGGCGCTGTCGCCGCGAAGGAGCCGCTCCGGCCAGCGCCTTCTCCAGGATCGGGATGGCCCCCGGTCCGGCGTCGACGATGGTCTGTTCCGCCTCGGTCCGCCGGTCCACCAGGTCCGCGTCCAGCTGCCCGATCGCCTTCTCCACGCGGGACTGGAGGTCCGCCCCGCCCGTGGCCGTGGAAGGCGGACCCCAGAGCCAGGACCGGCTGGCGATCACGATGACGCTCCCCCGGGCGTAAAAATCGAGCCCGTGCCCCCACAGGAGACGATCCAGGACATGACCCAGATCTTCCCCCGGAGAGCGCGCCGAAAAGCGAAGCGCGGAGAACGACTCCTGCTCGGCGGGATTCACCAGGCCCGTGGTCAGCCCCTGCCGGCGCAGCTTGTCGAGAGCCGCCTCCAGCGAAAAGTTGGAGACCTGGATCGAGGCGTTCAGGGTCCTCAGCTTCCGGATCGCCTGCGCGCCCCGCTCGTCTCCGACCCGGCGGAGAAGCCCGATCTTGACCTCGTTCGCGAGGAATCGGACGGGTTGAAACCCTCCTTCGGGAGCCGAGGCGTCCCCCGCCCTCTGGATGTACCCCACGGCGGCGGGACCCATGGCGACGAGACGATCCACGATCCGGCCGCGATCCTCCGCGGTAGTTCGAGGTGAGATGTACGTGCCGACTTCGCTTCGGACGCGGTCCTGGATTCCGTCCTGGAAGAGGAGTGCCGCGAGAGTCAGGGCCGGGAGAAGGGACGGAATCACGGGCGCATTATACGACGGGCCGGGTCACCTCGGGCCTTCCGGCCCATAGATCGCGCGGAACAGGAGGAAGCCGAAGAAGCCGATGGCGGCGGCGTAGGCGATCACGGTGAAGACGGCCATGAGGGGATCGTTCTCGGGATTCGAGGAGCAGCCCGCGAGCGCGCCGGAAAGAAGGCCGGCGACGGCGCCACGGCAAGCTCGACGAATCATGGCCATCCTCCCGGCGGTTACGATCTGCGGTGGCTTTCCACCAGCAGCCGAGCCCCGATCACGCCCACAACAAGAGCGACGAGGTAGAAGAGGGTCCACAGGGTGTCGCCTACGGCGGATGTCTCGCCCCCCTGATCGCCGTTGCTCGCGCACCCCGCAAAGAGGGCCACCGTCGCAGCGAGGGCAATCCATCGGCGCGCACGACTCATCATTAGTTCCCCCAACCCGGGCGGGCGGGTCCGAAGGCAATCGCGAGACTCTACAAGGAGGACGAAGGAAGTGTCAACAAACCGTGCAGGAGGGAAAAAAAGGGACGGCCCTACTCCGCCTTCCGGAGCGCCGACTCGAAAAGAGGGCGGAACTCCCAGTTCGCGGGGGCTTCTTTGAGGGCCTGGCGAAGCTCGCCGAGCCCCTCCGGGTACCGGCCCAGCTCGATCAGGATCCAGCCGCGTAGGCCGCGCGCGAAGGGGGACTCGGGATTTTCCCGTACCGCCGCCTCCAGGGCCCCGTCGGCGAACGCCTTGAGGGCGCGCGTGAGGGACTGATCCGGCATGTCCTTGAGGGCCGCTTTCAAAGCCCGGCGACGGTCCCCGCTCTCCCCTCCGTCGATCCGGAGCCGGACGATCTCGGCCGCGATCCGGACCGCCTCCGTGGCCGACGAGGCGGATTGCGGACGATCCGAGCGGCGGGTGGCGATCACCGCCACCAGGGCGGCCAGGATTCCCACCCCGGCCATGATCGCCATCGATAGATACTGGCGTCGGTCCATGGACGATCGATGGTAGCGCGAAGACCCGCCCCCATCAATCGCCCACCTCCTCCAGGTCGAAGGTGACGGGCCCGGCGGAGTCGGCCACGGCGCGGCGCTCCGTCCCCTTCCGGCCGACCGTGACCACCAGATCCCCGTCGAGAAGACGCAGGCCGGGCCGACCGCACAGGACGCGGAATTTCCTCACCTCGTCCTCCCCGCCGCGGGGGACTCGGATCTCGATGCGGATGATCTCCCCGACCCCGACCCGTTCCGGCGCCCGGATTGCCGGAGGGGCGCGCCGTCCGCCCCGGGGTGCCGGGGCGGGAAGCAGGACCAGGACGCGCTCGCGCGGAGCCACCGCGGCGTCTCCGGCGGCAAAGTCGAGACATGCGGCGTCCACTTCGGCGTGAATCCAACGGATCGTGGGCGCGGGGCTGGATGGCGGAGGCATGGATCGGGGAGCGCAGGCCGCCGCGAGCGGCAGGATC
>DASXTT010000195.1:0-9158 GCA_036505255.1 Planctomycetota bacterium
TCGCGCGTCTCCACGCCGGCCTCGACGAGCCTTTTCATGCGGTCGAGCTCGCGCTCCGCCTCCGCCAGCGCCGCTTTCGCCTCGTCGACGCGCCCCGCCTCGCCGGCGTTCGCAAGGCGCGCCAAGACGTCGCCCGCCTTCACCTTCGAGCCGGCGTCCACGCCGATCCACTCGAGCCGGCCGTAGACCTTGGAGCTGACGTCCGCTTTCCGGTCCGGGAGGATGTAGCCGCCGGCGGAAAGCACGGCGCTCGTGGCGCCCGCGCCGACGAGCCGGACGAAGTCGGTCTGGACGACGGCCGCGCGCGTCCCGCCGCGAAGGAGGACCCAGACGATCCCGGCGGCTCCCAACATCGCGATGGCCGCGCTGAAGACCAGGACCCCGCGGCGGCCGCGCCGGGGGCCCTCGTCGCGAGGGATGCGAAGCGAGGAGAGATCGAGACTTTCCGCCTTCAATTCGTCCGCCATGGATCGAACAGTCTAGCGGGCCGGCCACACGACGACAATCGCCTTCGCGAGCGCGGCCATGGTTCGCTTCAGGTATCGGGCGGCGGTTTCGGCGCGCGGCCGGGAGTTCGACCGCGCCACGATCCGGTCGAGGGCGCGAGACCGGGCGCCCTCGGCGGCGTGAAAACGGGCCAGGCCCTTCGGAGTCCAGCGCCCCCGAAAGAACGCGGTCACGCGGCGATAGGCGAGGACGCGCGCGAGGAAATTCTCGCGCACCCTGGGATCGCCCAGCCGGCCTTCGTCCTCGACGGGAAGGAGCGGGAGGTGTGCCATGAGGCGCTGGGCGAAGAGCCCTCGGCCCGTCCGGGAAGCGGCGCCGTTCCGCCGGAAAACGCGGACCCGCTCGACGCCGCAGCTCGGCGAATCCTTCTTGAAGATGTAGCCGGCGAGGTAGAGCGCCTCGAGCGCGGCGGCTCTCCGGTCGGCGAATCGCACCATGGCCTCGGTGTGGTCGACGCCGCTTTCCACGCCGACGAGCCGGATCCCCTTCCCGGAGCGCTCCAGCCGGATCGGCTCGCGGGGGGTGCCCATGCCGACTTCCACTTCGGGGCAGACGGGGACGTAGGTGACCGATTTTCCGAGGACGTCGACGAGGAAGGGGTCGCGTTTGTGGCCGCCGTCGTAGCGGACGTTCTGGCCGAGGAGGCAGGCGGAGATGCCGACGCGGGGGCGCGGGCCGACTTTCATCCAGGGCATCATAGCGTCCCCCCTTCCTCTCGGGCTCGAAGCTGGAGACTTCAGGAACGGGAGACTGGAAGCCGGGAACTGGAAGCCGACCCAGCACTCGATTGCGGATTGACTTCAGTAACCATTATATATGGCATATAATACGCCACCTCTCGAGGAATCCCCATGGACGACGGCTGGGCCTGCGCGAAGTGCGGAGCGGGCAACCTGTTCGAGGACCGCTTCTGCGGCGCCTGCGGGACTCCCCGCGAGGCGGCCCCCGCCCCTTCGTCCCCCGCGGCGAAACCCGCCGCCGCGCCCCTCGGCGACGTCCGGAATGCCCCCGCGTCGGCCGCGGAAGGCGCGCCGCTCGTCCTCGCCGTCGGCCTCGCCGCGGCCCTGGCCCTGGGCACGCTCTATCACTTCGTCGGCCGCGTCTTCGACCTGCTCATCCTCTTTCCGATCATCCTCGGCGTCGCCGTCGGCCTGGCCCTCAAGCTCGCCGCCCTGAAGGGGCGATGCCGCCAGGCGGGAGTCCTCATCGCGGCGGCCGTCCTGTCCGGGGCGGCCGCCTTCGGCACCCGCCAGGTCCTCGACACCCTTCACGTCCGCGGTGAACTCAGCGCGCTCCTCGCGGCCGCCTCGATGGAAGCCGGGAATGATGAGGCTCGGGACCGGCTCCGGCTCGCCTCAGAGTCGGTCGGGTTCTCCGACGCCCTGAAAGTCCGGGCCGACGCCGGGGTGGGCATCGGCCGGGCCCGGGGCGGTGCGAAGAAGAAGCTCAATCTGAGCGGCACGATGTTCTGGGTCCTCATGCTCGTCGAAGCGGGGATCGTGGCCTTCTTCGCCGCCGCCGCCGTTTTCCCCATCTCTCGATTCCCCTATTGCGGCCGGTGCCGGCAGTTCGTCCCTTCGGCCCCCATCTACCGGGTCAACGGCCGCGAGTCGGATCGCCTTGCCGACGCCGTGCGCCACCAGCGGTGGAAGGAGGCGCAGGAGATGTCGGATCGCGCGACCCCGTCGGAGACCGACCGGGCCGAGGCGACGCTCCTGAGGTGCGGAATGTGCCGCGACAGCTCCATCAGGGTTGACCTTTTCGAGGGAAGACGCCATAAGAGGGTGATGCACGTGTCCGTGCCGCCGGAATCGCTGGCGGCCCTGGCGAAGGATTGACCCCGATGAAAGCCTGTTTTCTCTGCGGCCGCCTGAACGACCCCTCCCGGAAATTCTGCGGGGGATGCGGGGCCAATCTGACGGTCGAGACGGACCGCATCCCGGCCGTACCGGAAGGCGCCCCGATGGTTCCTCAAATCGCCCCCGGGGCCGTCGCCGCGCCCCGAGGCATCACTTCCTCGCTGAAACTCGGGGTTCTCCTCGTCCTCCTCACCGCCGGGCTCGTCGGCATCGGCTCCCTCTTCGGCCCGGGCGGCGCCGCGGTCTGCTTCGTCCTCGCGATCCTCATGAACTTCGGCTCCTACTGGTTCAGCGACCGGCTGGTGATCTTCTCGACGGGCGCCCGCGAAGTTTCTCCCGAACAGGCGCCCCAGCTCCACGAGATCGTCGAGACCCTCGCCGCGCGGGCCGGCATTCCCAAGCCGAAGGTCTACCTCATGGAAGCGGCCGCCCCGAACGCGTTCGCCACGGGACGCAGCCCGAAGCGGGCCATTGTGGCCGTCACCCGAGGGCTCCTCGGAATCCTGAACCGCCACGAGCTGGAGGGCGTCCTGGCGCACGAGCTGGGCCACGTCCTCAACCGCGACATGCTCGTCAGTTCGGTGGTGGCGTGCCTCTGCGGCGCGATCATGTTCCTCGCGACGGCCGTCCGGTGGGGCGCGATCCTCGCGTCGGACGACGACCGGATCAACGGTCTCGCGTGGATCGCGGTCGCCATTCTCGCGCCGATCGGCGCGATGCTCGTCCAGCTCGGCATCTCGCGCTCGCGGGAGCTCAAGGCGGACGAGACCGGCGCGCGCCTCTCGGGCAAGCCCCTGGCGCTGGCCACGGCGCTCCAGCGGCTCGACGAGACGGCGCGGCTCACGCCACCGATGCGCGTCTCGCCCCAGGCGGCGCACCTCTTCCTCGTCCCGCCGCTCCCCAAGGGCTGGCTCGCGACGCTCTTCAGCACCCACCCGGACACGGCGGAGCGCGTCCGCCGTCTCAAGGCGATGGTGAAGTCGGATTAGCTTCAGCGCTTTGAAGCTACACTCCTTCCATGAACTGGCTCTTCAAGACCGAGCCGTCCGACTACTCCTTCGATGACCTCGTGCGGGAGGGTCGCACCCGCTGGGAGGGGGTCCGGAATCCGACGGCCTTGAAGAACCTCCGAGGCGTCCGGAAGGGCGACTCCGTGATGATCTACCACACGGGCGGCGTGCGGGCCGTAGTCGGCCTGGCGCGCGCGGCGTCGGATGCCCAAGGGGACGCGGTGGACCTGGTCCCGGACCGGCTCCTCGCGAGGCCGGTGACGCTCGGGGAGGTCCGGAAGAATTCGAAATTGCGGACCCTCGACCTCGTCCGCATCACCCGCCTCTCGGTCATGCCGGTGCCGGAGCCCCTGTGGACCGAGCTGATGCGAATGAGCGCAACCTGAACTTTTTTGAGGGGTTAGAAGTCCGAAGTACGACACCGAAATCCAAGGAGAACCTATGGCGAAACTGATGGTGGTCGCGGCCCTGGCCATGGCCTTCGCGCCGGCGGCCGACGAGGATCTCGACAAGGCCGCCGCGAAGGCGGCGGAGATGGGCAACTACTCGTGCAAGATCGCGACGAAAATGGAGGGCGGGGGCGGCGGCGGAGCCACCGCCGCGCCGGTGGAGCTGCAGATCAAGCCCGACGCCCCGTGGCACATCAAGTCGGGCGAAACCGAGGCCTACCGCAAGGGCGAAGCGCTGGCGGTGAAGGACAAGGAGACCTGGAAGAAGCTGGAGCGGCCCGAGGGAGGCCAGGGCGGCGGCCGGCCTGACCGGGCCACCATGAACGCGTTCCGACTTCGCGGCGTCCGCGCCCCGCACGAGATTCTCAAGGATCTCAAGAGCGATCAGTTCAAGGAAGTGAAGCGGGAGGATGCCGAGGGAGGTCGCTGCTTCTCGGGCGACCTTACCGCGGAAGCGGCGAAGAAATTCGGCGCCGTGGGCGGAGGCCGCAGGGGCGGTGGCGGCGGCGGCGACCGGCCTCCGGAAGGCGAGTACTCCGGCCGGGCGAAGGTCTGGGTGAACGGCGACGGCGCCGTCACCAAGTACGAGATCTACACCGAGGGCAAGGTGAAGGTCCGGGAGGAAGAGCGTACGATCAAGCGGACGGTCACGGTGGAGATTTCGGACGTCGGCTCGACGAAGTACGAGGTGCCCGAGGATGCCGCGAAGGCGCTCGAAGGCAAGACGGTCGAGAAGTAATCCCCGAGCGATTTCACGGAAGCCCGGAGGCGACCCCTCCGGGCTTTGCTTTTGCCCGAGGGCTGCCTTAGGTGGACCGAGGGCAATCCCCCCGTAGCTCCACAGGAATTGATCGAAAGAGACAGAAACAGAGCGGAGGGGGATCACTTCGGGCGCAGGATCATGTAGGTAACCGTCGCGTCCACCAGGAGCTCGCCGCGCTCGCCTGCGATCTCCACGGAGCAGAAGGCGAGGCTTTTCCCCGCCTTGAGGACCCTCGCCTTGGCCGCGACCCGCCCGAGCGCCGGGCGGAGGAACCGGGTGTTCATTTCGATGGTGGTGATCCTCGCCTTCGCTCCTGTGACGGTCAGGATTGCGAACGCCGCGGCACTGTCCGCGAGCGTCGCGAGAATGCCGCCGTGGATGGAATCGAAGATGCCGTTGTAGCGCAGGTCCCGGTCCATCTCGAGGGTGCAGGATCCGCGCTCCAGGGCCGCCATGCGCAGCTTGAGCGCGTCGGTGATGGGGATCTTCTTGATGCGGCTTACGAGGGCGTTGTGGTCCGCAGTGGAGAGTGTGTCGGCCATCCGGATTCCTCCCTTCGCTTTCCGTGCCTCGATGGTACACCAACCGGATCGCCTGAACGTCGAGAGGCATGGAGGGATTTTCGGCCGCTCCTTCGGGCCTTCCGGCCGAGAATCCACGATCCAGAATCCAAAATCCTTCCTTCGTTCAGTGTCCTTTTACGTCACAGTCTTGGGTATGCTGAATGATGTGCCTCTGCAGAGTTTCCACCCGGCCGTCCGACGCTGGTTTGAGACCCGGCTGGGCGATCCCACGCCGCCCCAGCTCGAGGGCTGGCCGCACATCCGCGCGGGCCGGCACACCCTCATCGCCGCCCCCACGGGCAGCGGCAAGACCCTCGCCGCCTTCCTCTCCGCCATCGACGGACTCGTGAGCGGAGGCCCTTACCTCCCCGACGAAACCCGCGTCCTCTACGTCTCCCCCCTCAAGGCCCTCGGCAATGACGTCCAGAAAAACCTTCAAGCGCCCCTCGCGGAAATCCGCGAGCTCGACCCCTTCCTCCCCGAAGTCCGCGTCCTCGTCCGCACGGGCGACACCCCCCAGTCCCAGCGCGCGAAAATGGCGCGCACCCCGCCCCACATCCTCGTGACCACCCCGGAGTCGCTCTACATCCTCCTCACGAGCGCGGGGGGCCGACGCATGCTCCGCACCGTGCGCACGGTCATCGTCGACGAGATCCACGCCGTCGCGCGCGACAAGCGCGGCTCCCACCTCGCGCTATCCCTCGAGCGGCTCGAGGCCCTCGCAGGGCCGGTCCAGAGGATCGGACTTTCCGCGACCCAGAAGCCGGTCGAGGAGGTCGCCCGATTCCTCGTCGGCGCGGGCCGCGAGTGCGCGATCGTCGACATCGGCCACCGCCGCGAGCTCGACATCGGCGTCGAAGTCCCGCCCTCCCCCTTGACCGCCGTCTGCTCCCACGAGCAGTGGGAGGAGATCTACACCCGCATGGCCGAGCTCATCCGCGAGCACCGGACGACACTGCTGTTCGTGAATACCCGCAAGATGGCGGAGCGGATCGCGGCGCGGCTCACCAAGGTTCTCGGCGAGGACGCCGTAACCAGCCACCACGGCAGCCTATCCCGCGCGCGAAGGCTCGATGCGGAACAGCGCCTCAAATCAGGAAAACTCCGGGCCCTGGTGGCCACGGCATCACTCGAGCTGGGCATCGACGTGGGCGACGTCGACCTCGCGATCCAGGTGGGCTCGACGCGCTCAATCGCGACGTTCCTCCAGCGCGTCGGCCGCTCGGGCCATGCCTTGAAGAAGATCCCCAAGGGCCGCGTCTTCCCGCTCACCCTCGACGAGCTCGTCGAGGCGGCCGCGATCCTCCGGGCGGTCCGGCGCGGAGTCCTCGACCGCACCCCGCAGCCTCCGAAGCCGCTCGACATCCTCGCCCAGCAGACCGTGGCCGCCTGCGTCGCCGAGCCGTGGGAAGAAGACCGGCTCTTCGAGACCTTCCGACGCGCCTGGCCCTACCGGGACCTGTCGCGGGAGGACTTTGACGCCGCGGCCGCTCTCCACACGAACGGGCGCCGGGCGCTTCTTCACCGGGATGGTGTGGGCCGCCGCCTGATGGCGACGCGCCGGGCACGGATGCCCGCCGTGATGTCCGGGGGCGCCATTCCCGACACCGCGGACTACCAAGTCCTCCAGGAGCCCGACGGGACTCCGGTCGGGTCAGTGAACGAGGACTTTGCGATCGAGTCGGACGCGGGCGACATTTTTCAGCTGGGCAACACGTCGTGGAAAATCCTGCGGGTCGAGCCCGGCATCGTCCGCGTCGCCGACGCGAAAGGCCAGCCGCCGACCCTCCCCTTCTGGACCGGCGAAGCCCCTGGGCGCACGGCTGAACTATCGGCGGAGATCGCGTCGCTCCGGGACGAGTGCACGGACGCCGCGTGGGTCGCGCGCGAAACGGGCGTCTCCGAGGCCGCGGCGATCGAGATCGCCGACTACATCGACGCGGGCCGCAAGGTCCTCGGGACGGTTCCGACCCAGCGGCGCGTCGTCGCGGAACGATTCTTCGACGAGTCGGGCGGGATGCAGCTCGTGATCCATGCGCCCTTCGGCGGAAGGATCAACCGCGCCTGGGGACTGGCCCTCCGCAAGCGGTTCTGCCGCGGGTTCGGATTCGAGCTCCAGGCCGCGGCGAACGAGGAGGCGATCGTCCTCTCGCTCGGACCCCAGCACAGCTTCCCCCTCGACGACGTCTTCAATTACCTCCACCCGAACACCGCGCGCGACGTGCTCATCCAGGCGCTCCTGGCGGCGCCGATGTTCACGGCCCGCTGGCGGTGGAACGCCCAGCGGTCGCTCCTCCTCGAGCGCTCGCAGGGAGGAAAACGCGTTCCCGCGCCGATCCTCCGCATGCGGGCGGACGATCTCCTCGCCGCGGCCTTCCCGCACGCCGTCGCCTGCCCTGAAACCCTGCCGGGAGGAGACATCGAAGTCCCCATGGACCATCCCCTCGTGCGCCAGACGGTCGAGGACTGCCTCACCGAGGCGATGGACGTGGATGGATTCCTCCAGGTCATCCGCGGACTCCGCGACGGGACTATCGAGCGCGTCGCCGTGGACGTGCCGGAACCCTCGCCCTTCGCGCGCGGCATCCTCGCGGCGAAGCCGTACGCGTTCCTTGACGACGCGCCGCTCGAAGAGCGCCGCACGCAGGCCGTGATGGGCCGGCGGACGCTCGACGTCAAGACCGCCGACGACATCGGCGCGCTCGACCCCGAGGCCATCCATCGCGTGCGGGAGGAGGCGTGGCCCCGACCGGAAAACGCGGAGGAGGTGCACGAAGCGCTCCTCTGGATGGGGTTCATCACGGACGAGGAGGCCACGCCGTGGAAGGCGTGGCTTGCGGAGCTCGGCCCGCGCGTCGTCCACGACCAGCGCCGCTGGCTCGCCGCGGAGGCCTCCCGCGATCCGAAGGCGCTCCTCCGCGGCCGTCTCGAGGCGCTCGGCCCCAGCTTCAGCGACGATCCCCTGATGCTGGAGCTGGAACGCGAGGGGGTCGTGCTCCGGGCGCGCATCGAGGGGCGCGAGGCGTGGTGCGACCGCCGGCTCCTCGCCCGCATCCACCGGTACACGCTCGACCGGCTGCGGCGGGAGATCGAGCCCGTGACGGCGGCCGAGTTCCTGCGTTTTCTGGCTTGCTGGCAGCACGCGGACGACGCGCACCGGCTCGAAGGTCCCCGCGGCGTGGCCGAGGTGGTGCGCCAGCTCGAGGGATTCGAAGTTCCGGCCGCAGCGTGGGAGGGCAGCGTCCTTCCGGCCCGGGTGCGCGGATACAAGCGGGAGTGGCTCGACCAGCTCACGCTTTCGGGCGAAGTGACGTGGGGTCGTCTATGGAGCGGCGGCGCGGGACCGCTCCGAACGGCGCCGATCTGCCTCCTGGCGCGGGAAAATCTCGAGGCGTGGACGTCGCTCGCGCCTCCGCCGTCGCCGGATGATCTCAGCGGCTCGGCGCGCGATCTGTTCGACACGCTCGCCGCGCGCGGGGCGATGTTTCCCCAGGAGCTGGCCAAGGGGGCGAAACTCCTGCCCGGCCACCTCGAGATGGGACTAGGCGAGCTCATCGCGCGCGGCCTTCTCACTTGCGACTCGTACGGGGCGCTTCGATGGCTCATGGTGCCTGCTTCCCGCCGACGGGGGCCGCTGGCGACTGTCGGCCGGTGGAGCCTGATCCGGCGGGAGGCGGGAACGCCCGCCGCGCCGGAATTCGTGGCGCGCGTCCTCCTGCGCCGGACGGGGGTCGTCTTCCGCCGGACGCTCGCGCGCGAGAAGCAGCCCGTGCCCTGGCGGGACCTGGCGCGCGTGTTGCGCGGTCTCGAGGCGCGGGGCGAGATCCGCGGCGGCCGGTTCGTCGCGGGCTTCAGCGGCGAGCAGTATGCGCTCCCCGAGGCGGTCTCCCTCCTTCGCGCCGTCCGCAAGCGGGGCGAGCTGACGCCGATCAGCGTCACCGCGGCCGACCCGCTCAACTTCCGCGGCATCCTCACGGCCGATGACCGCGTCCCGGCGGTCGCCCGCC
>DASXTT010000196.1:0-14137 GCA_036505255.1 Planctomycetota bacterium
TCGACGAGGAGCTCGACCGTATCTTGGATTCCCCTCCTGAGTTCAAGTCCTTTGAGGAATGGGTCGCGGCCATGAAGCCCGCTTGGCTCCTCGATATAGATCCGGATTCCACCGGATCGGGTTCCAACTTCAGATTTGCCGTTGCCATGGGACGCGAATTCGCGGTGAGCTGGTTGGACGGCCTGCGCAAAGCCAAGGATGGAGACATCGCCGAGGAAAAGGATGAGGTGACCGCGCGCTTTCCCTCCTTGGGAAAAACGATCGTGATCGACCGGAATACGGGATTCCTGCGGTCGATCCGGAACGACCTCAAGTCCGGAGGGGCTCGTCTCCTGACAATTCGCGAGGCGAAGACGGGGACTCCGAAGCCCGACATCAAGTTGCCTGGTACGGTGAATGCACGGAAGCTGTCCAGTGAGGAAATTGCGGCCGCCGCCGCGGGCGGTTTGTCCGGTCACTTGGCGGTGGCCCTCAGGAGAATCCTGGAGCGCTGGGAGAAAGTCGGGGCTCCGGAGCGGGCCGAATCGCTCCGATGCTTCTTTTCGACCATGGCCGCACGGCGCGACGCCTCGATCCGCCGCTCCTCTTACCAACGATGGACGACCGCGTTCCTAGAATCGGCCCTTGGCCACGGGAAATCCTTGGACCAATTGGCCTCCGACTTGGAAGCCAAGTCCGCCGAACTGCAGGAGTATCTCCACCGTGGTGAGGATCGCTATCGGGACAGGTTGGCCGAATTCAACATCAATTTCAAAAACCAGGTTCTGAAGCTGGCTAGCGAATCATCGGGGTCCGAGCAGGGGAAACGCGCACTCGCCACGCGCATCAACGAGGGCTTCGATCCTGACAGGGTCGAGAAGGCACGGGCGAACCTGGGCGCGCCGGACTATAAGGCGCTCCTGAAACAAGCCATCGAGGAGGCGAGGGCGAAGAAGTAGGCCAGTTTACGCTCCGAGCGGGCGTCGGCTGGGGAGGCGCGAGAGTAGCAGGGCCGAAGCCGCGTCCAGCGCCGCGCGGTCCACCCCAGAGCCCGGAAAAGCGTCCACCAGGGCTTGAGTCGACACATTTCCGGAAGCCCCGGGCGCGTAAGGACAGCCCCCGATCCCGCCAGCGGACGAATCAAAGGTCCGGATCCCCCGATCGTACGACGCAAGGCAATTCTCGACCGCGCGCCCGTACGTGTCGTGGAAGTGCATCGCGACGCGGTCCGCGGGGACGATCGCGAGAAGCAAGTCAAGCAGCGCGCGCGCTTCGTCGGGCGTGGCCTTGCCGATCGTGTCCCCGATCGAGAGCTCATCAACGCCGAGGCCGAGAAGCTCTTCGGACACCTTCACCGTTTTCGCCGGGTCAACCTTCCCCTCGTAGGGGCACCAGAAAGCCGTCGAGATGTAGCCCCGCACGGGAAGCTTCGCGGCCCGCGCGCCGAGCACGACCGGCTTGAACCGCGCGATCGACTCCGCGATCGTCGCGTTGATGTTCTTCCGGTTGAAGGTCTCCGAGGCCGCCGTGAAAACGGCGATCTTGTCGACCCGCGCGGCCAGGGCGCGCTCGAATCCCCTCTCGTTCGGGACGAGCGCCGAGTAGACGACACCCGGTGTGCGCCGGATCCGGGCGAAGACCTCGTCGGAATCGGCGAGCTGGGGAATCCACCTCGGGGAGACGAAGGCCCCGGCCTCGATCTCGTGAAGGCCGGCCGTCGAGAGCGCGTCGATGTACGCGACCTTGAGGTCGGTCGGAACCGTCTCCTGCTCGTTCTGCAGGCCGTCGCGCGGCCCAACCTCGACAATCCGGATCATGGCGGCGCCATCGTGACCAGGACCGCCCCGATTTCCACCCGGTCGCGCTCGGCGACCCGCACCGTCGCGACTTTGCCCGCGGCGGGCGCGGCGAGCCGGTACTCCATCTTCATCGCCTCCAGGATGACGAGCACGTCCCCCTCGCGCACCGCGTCGCCGGGCTTCACCCGAATTGAGACGATCCGCCCGGTCATCGGGGCGCGCACCTCCGGATCGGCGGCTCGCGAGGGGAGCGGAACCGACCCCAGCACCGGCTCGAAGAACTCGCAGTGGCCGTCGAGGCTCACCCAGACGCCTCCCGGCACCGGCACGACCGCCGCGCGACGGGGCACCGCCTCCGTGCCGTCCACCTCGACCGTATGGACGCGGCCCCGGCATTTCAAGCGAACGACCCGTTTCACGATCCCATTCTCCACGAGCCTCGCGTTCGCCACGGCGACGCGCTCTTCGATTTCGGAGCGGGGGGCGCCGCCGCCGTCGCCGCCGCCACGAGCATTGCCTTCGAGGGCTCCGGCGGCGTCCACGACTGCGACTCGAGCGTCGTCGTGAAGGTCTCGCCCTGAACGAAGAAGTCGCTCTCCAGAGTGTCGATCAGGAACCGCTGATTCGTCGGAACGCCCGCCAGCACCAGGTCGCGGAGACCTCCGAGAAGCCGGCGGCGAGCCCACTCGCGGTCGGGGCCCCACGCGATGATCTTTCCGAGCAGCGGGTCGAACCACGGAAGAATTTCCTGCCCCTCGCGGAGGCCCGCGTCGACCCGAAGGTCGGGCCGATGGGGCCAGCGGAGCGCCGCGACGCGTCCGGTCATCGGCAGGAAATCGCGGGCCGGATCCTCGGCGTTGATCCGCGCCTCGATGGCGTGCCCCCGCGGCTCCGCCGGCGCGGGAAGCGATCCTCCAAGGGCCAATTCCACCTGGGCGCGGACGAGATCGATCCCGAAGCGCGCCTCCGTGATCGGATGCTCGACCTGGAGCCGCGCGTTGACCTCGAGGAAATACCAGGCGCCGTCGGGGCCGAGAAGGAACTCGACCGTTCCCGCGTTCGAGTAACCCGCCGCGACCGCGAGCCGCTCGGCGGCGTCGGAGAGCGCCGCCCTCAGCGACCCCGAAACGGCCGGCGAGGGCGACTCCTCGATGATCTTCTGGAAGCGGCGCTGGAGGCTGCATTCGCGCTCCCCGAACGCGACCGCCTTCTTCCCGTCTCCGAGAATCTGGATCTCGATGTGGCGCGCGGGATGGATGAACTTCTCGACGAGCATCCGGCCGTCCCGGAACGAGGACTCGGCCTCGCGTCGCGCGGCCGCGAAGGCCTCGGGGAGCCCGGCGGCCTCATCCACCTGCCGAAGCCCGCGACCGCCGCCCCCGCCCGCCGCTTTTACGAGGATCGGATAGCCGACCCGATCCGCGATGGCCTGGGCCGCCTCCGGGGAATCGCACTCCCGGGCGCCGGGGATGACGGGTATTCCGCACCGTTCCGCGGTCGACCGCGCGCTCCGCTTGTCGCCGAGAGTCGTCATCGCGGCCGCCGTCGGGCCGATGAAGGTCAACTTCGCCCGCTCACAGGCCGTGGCGAACCTCGCGTTCGTGGAGAGGAAGCCGTAGCCCGGATGGATGGCGGTCGCCCCGGTCCTCCCCGCGGCTTCGAGGAGGCCCTGGATGTTCAGGTAGCTCTTCGCGGGGTCGTTCCCTTCGACCTGGACCGCCTCGTCCGCCTCGTCAACGTGGGGCGAGTCCTTGTCCGCCTCCGAGTGAACCGCGACGGAAGAAATCCCCATGTCGCGCAACGTCCGGAGGATGCGACATGCGATCTCGCCCCGGTTCGCAACGAGGATCTTGGTCATGAGGTTGGAATCAAGAATCAAGAATCAAGAATCAAGAATCAGGAATCAGGAATCAGGAGGAAGCCCAAGGTGCGATCATTTAATCCATGAAGGTTTCCGTTTCTCGAGAAATGCCCCCAGACCCTCCTGACCCTCGGGGGAGGTGCGAATTTTTGCGATGAGAGACGCCGTGTAGTCGATCGCCTCGGGGCGGGCCTTCGAAAGCACCTGGGGGATGAGCGCCTTGGCGGTCGCCACGGCCAGCGGCCCGTTCTTCAGGATCGCGGCCGCGATCTCGGCGACTTTCGCGTCGAGCTTTTCGGCGGGGGCGATCTCGTGGACGAGTCCGAGGCGCCGCGCCTGCTCGGGTCCGAAGATCTCGGCGGTGAGGAAATAGCGGCGCGCCGCGGAGAGCCCGATCTTCGGCGCGACGTACGCGGAAATCACGGCGGGCACGATGCCGAGCTTCACCTCGGTGAAGGCGAATTGCGCCGTGTCGATCGACACGACAATGTCGCAGCACGCGACGAGCCCCATCCCGCCGCCGAGGCAGGTCCCGTTGACGCGCCCGATCACGGGCTTCGGGCACTCGTCGATCGTGCGGAACATGCCCGACATCCGCAGGGCGTCCTCGCGATTCTCGGCCTGCGTGAACGTCGCGCTCCGCTTCATCCAGCTGACGTCGGCCCCCGCGCAGAAAGCGGGTCCGGCCCCCGTAAGGACGACGACGCGGACCGAGGCATCGGCGGCGAGCGTCGCGAAGGTCGAGGTCAGTTCCCCGATGAGGACGTCGTCGAAGGCGTTCCGGACGTCGGGCCGGTTCAAGGCCACCGTGGCGACCGGCCCGGCGCGGGTGAGCTTCAGGCTCGTCGGTTCCATGGGGCCCTCAGAATCGGAAGACGGGGGCGGGCGACGGGGGAATCGGCGCGTTGAGGCAGGCGGCCAGGGCGAGCCCGACCGGCTTGCGCGTGTCGGCGGGGTCGAGGATGCCGTCGTCCCAGAGCTGGGCGGCGCCGAAGTAGGGATCGCCCTCGCGCTCGTACTTCTTGAGGACGGGCTCGGAAATCTTTTTCGCCTCCTCCGGGGTCAGCTCCTTTTTCTCCCGGGCGAGCTGCTCCCGCTTCACCTGGACGAGCACCGAGGCGGCCTGCTCGGCCCCCATGACGCTCACGCGGGAGTTCGGCCACGTGAAGAGGAAGCGCGGCTGGTAGCCGCGGCCGCACATGGCGTAGTTGCCCGCGCCGTGGGAGGCGCCGATGATGACCGTGATCCGCGGCACCGCGGCCGTCGCCACGGCCTGGACCATTTTCGCGCCGTCCTTGGCGATCCCCCCCTGCTCGGCGGCCTTCCCGACCATGAAACCTGTGATGTTCTGGAGGAAGACGAGCGGGATGCCGCGCTGGGAGCACATCTGGACGAAGTGCGCCCCCTTGAGCGATGACGGCGAGAAGAGGACGCCATTGTTTGCCACGATGCCGACGGGGATCCCCGTCCATCGCGCGAAGCCGCACACGAGCGTCGGCCCGTACTCCGCCTTGAACTCGTGGAACCGGCTGCCGTCCACGAGCCGCGCGATCACCTCGCGGACATCGTAGGGGTGCTTCGTGTCCTCCGGCAGGATCCCGTAGATCTCGTCCGCGGGATAGAGCGGGTCTTCCGGCGCGGAGATCTCGAGGCCGGGCCGCTTCACGATGTTCAAGTTCTCGACGATGTTGCGCGCGAGGTGGAGCGCCGCCGCCTCCGTGGGCGCGAGATGGTCGGTGACGCCGGAGACGCGCGAGTGGACTTCGGCCCCGCCCAGCTCCTCGGTCGTCACCTCCTCGCCGGTGGCCGCCTTCACGAGCGGCGGGCCGCCGAGGTAGATCGTCCCCTGGCCCTTCACGATGACGTTCTCGTCCGACATCGCGGGGACGTACGCGCCCCCCGCGGTGCACATCCCGAGCACGACGCTGACCTGGGGGACGCCGAGCGACGACATGCGCGCCTGGTTGTAGAAGATGCGGCCGAAGTGGTCGCGGTCGGGGAAGACGTCCGCCTGGAGCGGGAGGTAGGCGCCGCCGCTGTCGACGAGGTAGATCGCCGGGAGGCGGTTCTCGAGCGCGACCTCCTGCGCCCTGAGATGCTTCTTCACCGTGAGCGGGAAGTACGTCCCCCCTTTCACCGTGGGATCGTTCGCGATGAGCAGGCACTCGCGGCCCGCGATCACGCCGATCCCCGTGACGATTCCCGCCGAGGGGACTTCGCCGCCGTACAGCTCCCACGCGGCCAGCGGGGAGAGCTCGAGGAACGGGGTCTCGGGATCCACGACGGCGTCGATCCGCTCCCTCGGGAGCATCTTGCCGCGGGAGCGGCTGAGCGCCACGGCCTGCTCCGGGCCGCCTTTCCGCACCTGGCGGAGCCGCTCGCGGAGCTGCAGGGCGAGCGATTCGTGGTGGCGGCGGCGGGCCTGGAATTCGGGCGACGAAGTCTGGATTTTGGACTGGAGGACGTCCATCGGGCCGATTCTAAGGGCGTGACCCGCGCGTGTCACGCGTTTGGCCTTGGGCGGACGCCAGCCGGCGCACCGCCTCCGGATAGGCGATGCACTCCTCGGCGAAAACCCGGGCCGCGAGCGACTCGACGGTGTCGCCGGGCCGGACCGGCACGCGGCGCTGGAGGATGATGGGCCCGTGGTCGTACTCGAGGTCCGCGAGGTGGACCGTGCACCCCGTTTCGGTGGCGCCCGATTTCAGGACCGCCTCGTGGACCCGGTGGCCGTACATGCCCTTGCCTCCGAACCTCGGCAGGAGCGCGGGATGGATGTTCAGCACCCGGCCCCGGAAGGCGGGAGGGAATTCCCACAGGTGCATGAACCCCGCGAGGAGGACGATGTCGACGGGATGGCCTTCAAGCGCCGTGGTGACGGCCGCGCTGAAGTCGCGGTCCGACGGGAATATCTTCCGGTCCACGACGACGAGGGGGATCCCCGCGCGCCGGGCCCGCTCATTTCCTCCGGCGAAGGGCGAGGTCGAGACCACGACGCGGATGCGGGCCTCGAGTCGCCCCGCGTCGATCTCGTCGATGAAATTCTGGAGCGAGCGGCCGGAACCGGAGATCAGGACGGCCAGGTCGACGGTCCGGGCCACGATCAGCGTCCCTCGATGGCCTTCACACAGCGATCGCAGAGGCCGGGATGCGACGGATCGCGCCCCACGGTCGGACGCAGGTTCCAGCATCGCGCGCACTTGGGGTGGGAGGACTTCTCGGCGGCGACGAAGAGCCCCTTCACCTCCGCCGACTCGACGGCGCCCGGGGGAGGAGCCTCGGAGCGCACCACTTCGGAGACGATGAAGAATTCCGCGAGATCGATCCCTTCAAGCGGGGTGAACACATCGTGGGACGTCGTGTTCAACTTCACGGAGGCCTCGAGCGACTTGCCGATCGTCCCCGCGGCGCGCAGTTTCTCGAGCGCCTTGTTCACCTCGCCCCGCACCTTGAGCAGGAGCTCGAAGCGGGCGAGCAGGTCGGCGTTTTTCCACTCGGGCCGCGGGTCGGACCAGACCGCCATATGCACGCTTTCGGTTGGCTTCGAGCCGGGCAGGTACCCCCACGCCTCCTCGCACGTGTGGACCAGGACCGGCGCATACCGCGTGAGCAGGACCATCAGGATCTCATGCAAGGCCGTCTGTGCGCTCCGCCGATCCAGAGATCCCCGCGCGGCGGTGTACAGCCGGTCCTTCAGGATGTCGAAATAGATCGCGCTCATCGTGACGACGCAGAACTCGTGGAGCTTCTGCATGGCGCGGAAGAATTCGTACCGGTCGAAGAACTGGCTCACCGACTCGACGAGCGACGCCAGTTCCGCCATCGCCCACCGGTCGAGGAGCGTCATCTTCTCCACAGGCACCGCGTCCTTCGCGGGATCGAAATCCGAGGTATTCCCGAGCAGATAGCGGAACGTGTTGCGGATCTTCTTGTAGGGCTCCGCCGTCTTCGGGAGCGTCGTCGCGGGGTCGAACGGGATGTCGTCCGTGAAATCGATCGAGCAGATCCAGAGGCGCAGGAGATCCGCGCCGTGCTTCTCCGCGACCTCGTCCGCCGAGATGAGGTAGCCCGACTTGGAGAGCTTGTCCCCGGTCCGGGCGTCGATGAGGAAACCGTGGGTCAGGACCTCCCGGAAAGGGGCGCTGCCGTTCGAGAGCAGGGAGGCGAGGAGCGACACTTGGAACCACCCGCGGTGCTGGTCGGTCCCCTCGAGGTACATGTCGGCGGGGAACTTGAGGTCCGGGTGCTTCATGAGGACGGCGCGGTGGCTCGATCCCGACTCGAACCAGACGTCGAAGATGTCGGTCTCGGTCCGGAACGACTTGGCGCCGCACTTGGCGCAGGCGAGGTCGGCCGGGAGGAAGTCCTTGGGGGCCGTGGTGAACCACGCGTTGGCGCCGCCCTTGGCGAAGAGCGCCTTCACCGCGGCGAAACTCTTCTCGGAAAGGTGGGCCTCGCCGCACTTCTCGCAGTAGAGCGCCGGGATCGGGACGCCCCAGGAGCGCTGGCGGCTGACGCACCAGTCGGGGCGGAGTTCGAGCATCGAGGCCATCCGCGTCTGGCCCCACGCGGGGAACCACTTCGCGTTCTTCACCGCGAGGAGGGCGCGGGAGCGGCCGCCGTTGGCGTCGATGAGGACGAACCACTGCTCCGTGGCGCGGAAGATCACCGGATTCTTGCACCGCCAGCAGCAGGGATACTCGTGCGTGATCGGCTCCGACAGGACGAGGGTGCCGAGCGCGCGGAGCGCTTCGACGATCTTCGGATTGGCCTCGAATACGCCCTGGCCCTTCCACTCCTTCGCCTCGTCCGTGAAGAATCCCCCCTCGTCCACCGGAGAGACGATGGGGAGGCCGTGGCGGATTCCAGTGTGGTAGTCGTCTTCGCCATGGCCGGGCGCCGTGTGGACGAGGCCGGTGCCGTCCTCGACCGTCACGTAGTCGGCGGTCACGACGGGGCACGCGTGGCCGAAGAGCGGGTGGCGGTACTTCAGGCTGGTGAGGTCGGCCCCCTTTTTCGTCTCGAGGACCTCGCCGAGCCCGAGCTTCTCCCGCAGCTTTTCGTACAGCGGCTTCGCGATCCAGCCGCGCCGGGCGCCGCGCCGCGCGAGGACGTAGTCCACCTGGGAGCGGACCGCGACGGCCGCGTTGCCGGGAAGCGTCCACGGTGTCGTCGTCCAGATGAGGAGATCCGTTTCGGGCGCGGTCTCGAAAGCGACATAGATCGACAGGTCCTGGCGCTGCTTGTACTCGAGCTCCGCCTCGGCGAGGGCGGTGCGGTCCGTGATGCACCAGTGGATCGATTTCTTGCGGCGCACGACGTGGCCGCGCTTCCAGAGGTCCTCGAAGACCTCGATGATGGCGACCTCGTAGTCGCGGTCGATCGTCAGGTAGGGGCGCTCCCAGTCGCCGAAGACGCCGAGGGACTTGAACTGGCGCCGCTGGATGTCGATGTACTTGCGGGCAAACTGTTCGCAGAGGGCGCGGATCTCGGCCCGGGGCATCGTCTTCGCCTTGTCGCCGAGCTCCTTGACGACCTTGTGCTCGATGGGAAGGCCGTGGCAGTCCCAGCCCGGCACGTAGGGGGAGAGATAGCCCTGCATCGTCCGGAACTTGACGACCACGTCCTTCAGGACCTTGTTCTGGCCGGTGCCGACGTGGACGTCGCCGTTCGCGTAGGGGGGGCCGTCGTGGAGGACCCACTTCCCCTTCGAGGAGGCGCGGCGGGCCTCCTGGATGCGCTCGTAGAGCTTCTCCCGGTCCCACCGCTCGCGGAGCGCGGGCTCCATCTTCACGAGATTCCCCTGCTGGGGAAAGGCGGTCTTGGGGAGATTCAGGGTGGACTTGTAATCGGTGGTCGCCATGGGCTCACGAGGATAGCGGCCGCTGCCGCGGGAGTCGAGAGTCAAAAGTCGCGAGTCGAGAGTCATTGGAGGGTGGACGCGCGGTAATCGGCCCCTATAATCGCGGCGCCCGATGTTGACTTTTCGGATGGACCGCATGAAACGCGCCGCCGTCACCCTGGTGATCGCGCTGCTCGCGGGATGCGACCCCGCGCCGCCCGCGCCCCCTCCGGTCCCGGGGAAGATACCTCCGCCGGCCCACATCCGGGTCCAGCATGTCCTCGTCGCCTTCCGGGGGTCGCGGGACGCCGGCGCCCGCGTGACGCGGACCCGTGAGGAGGCGGAGGTCCTTGCGCAGGAGATTCTCGAGCGCGCCCGCAAGGGAGAGGATTTCAAGAAGCTGATGCGGGAATACTCCGACGACATCGGCAAGGGGGAAATCGGACTGGTCAGTCCCGGCACCCGGCCACGTGGCCCCGAGAAGCGGCGGGAGGGTTTCGTCGCGGGCTTCCCCAGGGTCGCCTTTACGCTCGCGGTGGGGGAGGTGGGCCTGCTTCCCTACGATCCATCCGAGTCGCCCTTCGGATTTCACGTCATCAAACGCGTCGAATAGGAACAGGATCGCATAACGCATTACGCATCACGCATCACGGATCGGTGAGGGGTTTGCGGGAAACGCATCGGCGAAACCAAATCCGAGAATCAAGAATCCAGAATCGAGAATCTTCGTAGAATCCCCGCATGGCCTTGCCCGGGTATCCCCTTCTCGACGGCGTCGTTTACGGGCCCTTCGAGTCGCGCCGTCTCGGCGTTTCTCTCGGGGTCAACATGCTCCCGTTCGGCGTGAAGGTCTGCGCCTTCAACTGCAACTACTGCCAGTGCGGATGGACGACCGAGTTGACCGACGAGGCGACGCTCGGGAAGTGGCGCTGGCCGACGCCGCGCGAAGTGGGGGAGGGCCTCGAACGGCGGCTGAAGGACTTGGCGGCCGCGGGAACGAAAATCGACGCGATCACGATCGCGGGGAACGGCGAGCCGACGCTCCATCCGGAGTTTCCAGGCGTCGTGGAGGAAATCCTGGGGGCGCGCGACCGGGCCGCGAAGGGGGTGCCGGTCCACATCCTCTCGAACGGCGCGAATCTGGCGGCGTACGGGGTGGCGGAGGCGCTCAATCTCCTCGACGAGCGGCACATCAAGCTCGACGCGGGATCGGAGTCGATGTTCCTCGACATGAACTCGCCCACGACGGACATCGGCATCTGGGACGTGATGCGCGGCGTGCGCGGCCTGACCGACTTCGTGGTCCAGGCCATGTTCACCCGGGGGCGGCGCGACAATTCGATCCCCGCCGAGGTCGACATGTGGATCGAGGCCGTGAACCGGATCAAGCCGAAGCGGGTGGACGTCTATTCGCTCGCCCGGGAGCCGGCGGACGCGCTGATCACAAGCGTGCCCAATGAGCGGCTCACGGAGATTGCCAAACTGTGTGAAAAACGAACCGGAATAGCCACGACAGCCTATTGATTCGACAGACAGTCCCGCGTCGCCCGTCGAGAGTCAAGGGTCGAAAAAAGAAGTCCCGAGCCGCCGGTCGCGCGTCACGAGTCCCGATCGGACCCGCGACTGACGACTCGGGGCCCGCGACTTTTCTGAAAGCGACTCTCGACTCATAACCCTCAACTCGAGACTCCCCGCCGGGGCGCCTCGTCTTGCAAACCCGCCCTTCAGTCGATATAAATGTCTGGACTCCGATCCTTGAACGAAGGGATTCCATGACTCCGCAGAGCCAGGCCGAAGCCGCCCCCCGCAAGCGGGAAGTCCTCGAGAGCGTCACCATCCGCTTCGCGGGCGACTCGGGCGACGGCGTCCAGATCACCGGCACGCAGTTCACGAACACCACGGCCATCGTCGGGAACGACCTCTCCACCTTCCCGGACTTCCCGGCCGAGATCCGCGCCCCGGCGGGCACCCTCCCCGGCGTCTCGGGATTCCAGATCCAGTTCTCCTCGAAGGACATCCACACGCCCGGCGACCAGCCGGACGTCCTGGTGGCCTTCAATCCGGCGGCGCTCCTCGTGAACACCAAGGACCTCGCGCCGAACTCCGTCGTCATCGTCAATACCGATTCGTTCGGCGAGGTCGACCTCAAGAAGGCGGGCTGCACGTCGAATCCCCTCGAGGACGGGACCCTGAGCGCGTTCCAGGTCTTCAAGATCCCGATCGCCGACCTGACCATCAAGGCGCTCGAAGCGGTGCCCATCTCGCACAAGGACAAGGAGCGCTGCAAGAACTTCTTCGCGCTCGGCGTGCTCTACTGGCTCTACAACCGGCCGATGGAGCCCACGCTCAAGTGGTTCCAGGACAAGTTCAAGAAGAAGCCCGAGCTCGTCGAGGCGAACTCGCTCGCCCTCAAGGCGGGATACGCCTACGCCGACGCGGCGGAGCTGTTCCGGTCGCAGTACGAGATCCCGCCCGCGAAGTACGCCCCGGGCCGGTACCGGAACGTCATGGGGAACGAGGCGCTCGCCATCGGGCTCATCGCGGGGAGCAAGTTGAGCGGCCTTCCGCTCTTCTACGGGAGCTACCCGATCACGCCCGCGAGCGACATTCTCCACGAGCTGTCGCGCCACAAGAACTTCGGGGTGATCACGTTCCAGGCGGAGGACGAGATCGCGGCGGTGACCTCGGCCATCGGGGCGTCCTACGCGGGAGCGATCGGCGTCACGGGGACGAGCGGTCCCGGCGTGGCGCTCAAGGGCGAAGCGATCAACCTCGCGGTCATGGTCGAACTGCCGCTCGTCATCTGCGACATCCAGCGCGGCGGCCCCTCGACGGGCCTGCCCACGAAAACCGAGCAGGCCGACCTGATGCAGGCCCTCTTCGGCCGCAACAGCGAGTCGCCCGTCTGCGTCCTCGCTCCCGCGACGCCGGGCGACTGCTTCGACATCGCGATCCAGGCGGTCCGCATCGCCACGAAGTACATGGTCCCCGTCTTCATCCTCTCCGACGGGTACCTCGCCAACGGGGCGGAGCCGTGGAAGCTCCCGAAGATGGCGGACCTGCCGAGGATCGAGGTGAAGTTCCAGACCTCGCCCGAGCACTTCGCCCCGTACCTGCGGGACGAGGTCACGCTCGCCCGGCCCTGGGCCCTCCCGGGGACGCCGGGCCTCGAGCACCGGATCGGCGGCATCGAGAAGAGCCACATCCACGGCAACGTCTCCTACGATCCCGACAACCACGACTTCATGTGCCGCATCCGCGCCGCCAAGATCCAGCGGATCGTGCAGGATGTCCCGGATCTCGAGGTGGCGGGCGACTCCGACGCCAAGATCCTCATGGTCGGGTGGGGGAGCCCGTACGGCTCGATCACGGCCGCGGTCGAAGAGGCGCGCCGCCGCGGGATCAAGGTCGCGCAGATCCACCTGCGCCACCTCAATCCGTTCCCGGCGAACCTCGGCGCCATCCTGAAGCGCTACCCGCGGGTGCTGGTGCCCGAGCTCAACCTGGGCCAGCTCCTGATGGTGCTCCGCGCGAAGTACCTCGTCGACGCCCGCGGCCTCAACAAGGTCCAGGGGAAGCCCTTCAAGGTTTCCGAATTGGTCGAAGCCATCGAGCAGGAAGCGAAAACCCTCCAAGGGAATGGAAGCCCGAAATGAGCCCCGAAACCGCCCCCGCCAAGCCCGCGCCGGCCAAGTACACCAAGAAGGATTTCCAGTCCGACCAGGAGATCCGGTGGTGCCCGGGCTGCGGCGACTACGCGATCCTCAACGCGGTCCAGCAGGTGATGCCGACGCTCGGCATCAACCGCGAGAAGTTCGTCTTCGTCTCCGGCATCGGCTGCTCGTCGCGATTCCCGTACTACATGAACACGTACGGATTCCACACGATCCACGGACGCGCGCCGGCCGTGGCGACCGGGGTGAAGCTCACCAATCCGGAACTCGAGGTGTGGGTGGTGACCGGCGACGGCGACGGCCTGTCGATCGGCGGCAACCACCTGATCCACGCGCTCCGCCGCAACGTCGACCTCAAGATCCTGCTCTTCAACAACCGGATTTACGGCCTGACCAAGGGGCAGTATTCGCCGACGACGGAACTCGGCAAGGTCAACAGCAAGAGCGCGCCCTTCGGCGTGATCGACCAGCCGATCAACCCGATCTCGCTCGCCCTGGCCGCGGAGGCGACCTTCATCGCGCGGTCCGTCGACATCTATCCGAAGCACCTGATGGACGTCCTGAAGCGCGTCGCGACGCACAAGGGCTCCGCTTTCGTCGAGATCTACCAGAACTGCAACGTGTTCAACGACAAGGCGTTCATCCAGCTCACCGAGAAGGAGATCCGCGACGAGCAGAACGTCAGCCTCGAGCACGGCAAGCCGCTCATCTTCGGCAAGCAGAAGGAAAAGGGGATCCGGCTGAACGGGCTGAGGCCCGAGGTCGTGAAGCTCGGCGAGAACGGGATCACCGAGAAGGACCTGATCGTGCACGACGAGAAGAACGCCGCGCTCGCCTACCTCCTCTCGCGGATCGGGTTTCCCGACTTCCCGACGCCCATCGGCATTTTCCGGGACGAGACGTTTCCGACGCTGGAACAGCGGACGAGGGACCAGATCTCCCAGGCCCGCGCGAAGCTGGGCGAGGGCGATATCGACAAGCT
>DASXTT010000197.1:0-3306 GCA_036505255.1 Planctomycetota bacterium
GCGGCTCCTTGCGCTTCATGAAGAAGCACGCCTGGGCCGCGTAGAAGATGGCGTAGTACTCGAAGTGGGCATACTGCGAGGCCCGCTTGCCCATGACGAAGTCGAAGAGGGCCTTCATGCACTTCTGGCCCTGCGGGTCGTCGTAGAGGCCGAAGTAGGCGTAGACGCACGCCCCGGCCGCGGTCAGGGGATAGGTCGAGTGCGCGCCCTGACCGAGGCTGTACATGATCGTCCCGTCGGCGGCCGTCGACTTGCGGATGTACGAGATCCCGAGCAGGATCTTCTTCTCGCTCACGTTGACGCCGATGTTCCGCGCCGACCGGAGCGCCTGCACCTGGGTGACCGTGACCGAGCCCTCGTGACCCTCCGGCTTGGGATCGTAGGTCCAGCCGCCCGAGGAGTGCTGGGCCCTTTCGGTGACCCCGACCGCCTTCGTGATGGCCTCCTTGACGCTGTCGTCGCCGAGCGAGTCGGAGACTTCCCCGCACATCCCGTAGAGCTCGGAGAGGAAGAGGAGCGCGTACCCGTGGCCGTGCATGCCCGAGCCGCCCGCGCCGCGCGTGGCGCCCTCGTTGATGTACCCCGTGGGACGGCTGGAGCACCGCATGACGTATTTGAGGGCGTTCATCACGTTGGTCGCGTAGGGGCCGCGCGTCGGCGTGCTTCCCCCCGCCATCCAGGCGAGACCGGCCAGGGAGGTAAAGGCGAGGGGCGCTTGGGGCCCGAGGGAGCCCGAGCGGGTCTGGGAGCGCGCGAGGTACTCGAGCCCGCGCTTCACGGCGGCCTGCTGTTCGGCGGTGACTTCTTCGAAGGGGGGCGGATCCTGCCGGAACGCCGCGCGCAGGGGCGCCGGCGCGGCCAGGAAGCTGGAAAGGGCGGCGCCCTTGAGGAAGGTGCGTCGGTCGATCACGCGTGGATCCCCCGTCGGTCGAGACTGTACCACATTAGACGGACAGGGACACGCGGTCGTTGTACAAAACCCTCACTTGGCGTACTTCGGCCGGCTCACCTCCCACCAGCGGCGCCAGGCGGCCGCCTGCTCGTCGAGCGTGCCGGCGCGCGATTCGCCGGTGATCGAGGCGAGCGCGCGGATCGCCGCCTCCCGCACCTGCGACCACTCGGTCCCGGAGGGCCGCCCCTCGAACTGGTCGAGTAGGGGCGAGGACGATTCCGGGGGCGAGATTCGGTTGAATCCGACCGCGTCGTCGAGAGCGCACGCGAGGAACGGCACCGCCCGCCGGGTGCGCAGGCGGCCGAGCCCGAGGGCGGCCTCGAAGCGCACCTCCTCGTGGAAGTCCTCCAGGAGATTGAGCAGGAAATCCTCGGCCTCGGTCCCTCCGATCTCCCCCGCCGCGCGGGCGAAGTCGGCCCGCTCCCGCGGAAGGAGCGGCGGCGCTCCCGGCGCCGTCATGCGGCGGAAGAGGCGGACGGCCTCGGGCGCCTTCAACCGGCCGAGGGCGGCGATCGAGGCGGGGTGCCTCTTGGTCCGGACTTCGGCCAGGAGGAACGAGATCGCCTCGCGATCCCCCATCGCGGCGAGGGCGAAGGCGGCCGGCGCGCGCGTCGCGTCGCGGAGGCAGAGCGTGCGCAGGATTTTCGCGAGCTCGGGCCGGGGATTGTCCGCCGCCAGGAGGATCGCCTCGGAAATCCCCTCCGCGGCGAACCGCTGGAGCGCCGGGGCGAGCTCCCGCTTCCCTTCTTCCCATCTCCGCATGGCCGAAATGGTCGCGGGGATCAGGCCCGGGTAGTGCTCGAAGACGGAGAGGAGGCGCGGCAGATCCTCCATCTGCCGGAACTGGGCCAGGAGGGGGACGGCCCACGCGCGCTCGTTGGGCTCCGTTTCGACGATCCGCCGCAGGCGCGGGAGGATCGACCGGTCGTTCATCGACGCGAGGCATTGCATCGCGAGGGTCCGGAGCGGAGTGACTTCGATCAGCGGGCGGATGTCGGGGGCGAAGCGGGAATCGTTCGACGCCGCGACGATGCGGAGCGCGTGGTAGCAGACGTTCTGGTCGGCGTCTTTCAGGAGCGGGGCGACGAGCGGCGCGCCGCGGCCGCCGGACTCGAGCAGTCGGGTCACGCCGCTCAGCCGGTTGATCGGGTCCTCCGATTCGAGATCCGAGATGAGCTTCTCGGGGTCGAGGACGAGGCGGGCGGCGAGACGGAAGCGGAGGACAAGGGCGGCGCGGAGGGGCACTTCGCCGCCGATTTTGCGGGCGAGTTCGCCGAGGAGCCGGTCGATCTCGAGGTTGTCGGGCGCGTACCGCCGGAGGGCGACCATGGCCGATTCCCGCCGGTCGATTCCGGTGTTTTCGAGCTCCTCGATGAGGCGCGAGGCGGCCGCGGCGTCTGGGTCTTGGGCGAGCGCCAGGAGAAGATACGCGAGCAGGTTCATGTCCGGTCCTCCTCCTCTTGACTTGAACGCGCGCGGGGGCGGTCTGGGTCTTCAGAAATTGGACGCCGCCGAGGGCGGGTGTTTGGTAAGGTTCCAGCATGAGCCTGTCGCGGCGGGAGTTCATTGTCGGCACGGCGGCGTGCGCCGGGGCGCTGTGCGGGGGGTGCGTGACGCTCAACCCCGCGCCGACGTTTGACGCCGCCGCGGACGGGACGCTGACTCTGCCCGAGGCGCTCTCCAAGCCGGGGGGCGAGATCAAGGTGCGGTTGCGCGGCGTGGACGAGCCGGTGCTGGTCTGGCGTACGTCGGAGGGTGGTTACGGCGCGGCCTCGGCGGTCTGCACGCACCGCGGCTGCGAGGTGGTGCTCAACGGAACCGAGGGGACGCTCGATTGCCCCTGCCACGGCTCGCGCTTCAAGCCCGACGGCTCAGTCCTCCGGGGCCCCGCGAAGCGGCCGTTGAGGCGGTTCGTCGTGGAGGTTGAGGGGACGAGGCTAAGGGTCCACGCGCTCTAATTGGCCGGCCCATCATCACAAGCTTCACCGACTCAGCGCGGACGGCGGCTCCCATGCTTAGAGTAAACGCAAAGGCACGGAGGCCAGAAGTTCACTAGGAATGCCTGTGCAATCGATGCGAAGTAACGACCTGCATCAATGGACCTAGCCTTTCAAGCCATGATGATGCGAGATCAAAGGAACTGGGAGTCTTTGAGGACTAATTGGGCATTCGGGAGAATACTGAGATCGACTCGGGCACGAGTATACTCGTTCAATTGACCGAATGGTCTCAGCCCAGCCCAACTTGGCAACGGGAGGATCATATGGCGAAGTTAAGCGGCGAAGCCATCCGCACGATGGCACGCCAGATTGTGAAGGAAAGCGTTGGGGGTATTCGCTATACCGAATTAGTAA
>DASXTT010000198.1:0-3748 GCA_036505255.1 Planctomycetota bacterium
CTCAAGGAAATCCTGGTCTACTATCCGGAACCTGACGACTACTCCGTCATTTTTCCCGAGGGCATCACGGCCCTTCACGTCCGCAAGGACGGCAATGGCGACGGGCGCAACCGGCGGGCTTGATACCGGGGGTCGGCGGACCTAACATCGCGCCGATGCCCGGAACGCTGTACATCGTAGCCACGCCAATCGGGAACCTCGAGGACGTCACGCTCCGCGCGATCCGCATCCTCGGCGAGGTGGAGGCGATCGTCTGCGAGGACACGCGGACGACGGCGAAGCTCCTCGCCCACCACGAGATCCGGACGCCGCTCGTCGCACTCTACGGGCGGAGCGGGGGCTCGGTCCTCGACCGGCTCCGGGCCGGAGGCTCCGTCGCGCTCGTCTCGGAGTCGGGGACGCCCGGGATCTCCGACCCCGGGGCCGACCTCGTGGCCGCCGCGCACGCGGAAGGGATCGCCGTCCGCGTCATTCCCGGACCCTGCGCGGCCGCCGCGGCGGCGAGCGCCAGCGGCCTGCCCGCCGACCGGTTCCTGTTCGAGGGCTTTCTACCGCGGAAGCCTGGGAAAAGGCGTCGCGTCCTCGAGTCCCTCGCCCGCGAAACCCGGACGCTCATTTTCTACGAGTCCCCCCATCGGATCGCGGCGACGCTGGAGGCGATGCGCGACACCCTCGGCGACCGGAAGGTGGCGGTCGCCCGGGAGCTGACCAAGGTTTTCGAGGAGATCCGGCCCACGACGCTCTCCGCGGCGCTCGCGGACCTGAAGAAGCGGCCTCCGCGGGGCGAGTACGTGCTCGTGGTCGCGGGCGCCCCGAAGGTCCGGCGACGCCGGCCATCCTCCTCGGAAGAGGAATAGCTTCGATGGCTTCAGGAGCTTCACAGCTTCAGAGTCGCGCTGGAGCTGTGAAGCCGCGAAGCGATGAAGCTGTGGGGCTTTTGGTACAGTGTTCGCCGGTGATGGAACCGCAGGGAGGTTTCGAGTCCACGATCTGGTCGGACGTCCTCCACGCGCGCGAACGATCCGATCCCGATCGAAGGGCCGCGCTGGACCGCCTGTGCCGGGCCTATTGGGCGCCCCTGCGCGCCTGGCTCCTGCGCCGGGGATGCTCCCGCGAGGACGCTGAGGACGCGGCCCAGGGGTTCCTCGCCCACTTTCTCGAGAAGTCGCTCCTGGATCGCGCCGACCCGGACCGCGGCCGCTTCCGCAACTACCTCCTGAAATCGTTCGAGCACTGGCTGTCGAACGAGCGGCGGATCGCGGGGGCGGCGAAGCGCGGGGGCGGGAAAGGACCCCGGCCCCTCGAATTCGAGCCCGCCGGGAGGGAGTCTCCCGAGGACGCCTACAACCGTTCGTGGGCCGTGACGGTCCTGCGGAGGGCGCAGGACCTCCTGCGGGGCGATTTCGAATCGCGGGGCATGGGGTCCCACTACCTGGCCGTCTGCGCGCACCTTGCGGGAACCGTGGACCGGCCCAGCTACGAGGATCTGGCCTCGCGCCTGGGATGCTCCGTCGCCGACGTGGGCGCGCTGCTCCACGCCGCCTGCCGGCGGCTGCGGGACTTCGTAAGATCGGTGCTCCGGGAGACGGTCGAAACCGAGCGGGAAGTCGACCAGGAAGTGAACGACCTTTTCAGATTCCTCTTAAGGAAATGAGAGGACCTTACCAGTACTGGCATGAGCACGATGAAGCGCTGCAAGTCCTGCGGGAATCCCGTCGACCCGGAGCAGGCGAAGGCGCAGGACGAAACGTGCCCGTGGTGCCTGGCCGCGTTCACGTTCGGCCCCGAGCCGGTCGGCAATCCCGCCACCGCCTCCCGGGACCCCTCGAAGCAGTTCGGCAAATACGTCCGCACGGAGAAGCTCGGCGCGGGCGGCATGGGCGAAGTGTGGAAGGCCCTCGACACGGAGCTCAACCGCTGGGTCGCCCTGAAGTTCTTGAAAGATGAGGACCCCGCCGTCGTGGCGCGGTTCCAGCGCGAGGCGCGCACCGCGGCGAGCCTCTCCCACCCGAACATCGCCTCCATTCACGAGGTGGGCGAAGCGGAAGGACGCCACTACATCGCGATGCAGTACGTCCCGGGCCGGACGATGGCGACATTCCCCAAGAAGGACCGCCGGCTGATCGTCCGCCTCTTCCGCGACGCCGCGCGGGCCGTCGATCACGCCCACCGGCACGGCATCATCCACCGGGACCTGAAGCCGGAAAACCTCATGGTCGAGGAGCGGGAGGATGGCTGGTCCGTGGTGGTCCTCGACTTCGGGCTGGCGCGGGCGATCGAAGGCGGGGAAAAGCTGTCGCAGTCGGGCGAGGTCTACGGGACGGCGCCCTACATGAGCCCGGAGCAGGCGCGCGGAGACCACCTGGACGAGCGGGCCGACGTCTATGCGCTCGGCGCGACGATGTACGACGTCCTGACGGGGAAGCCTCCCTTCGAGGCCGGCAATCTTCTCGAGGTGATCCGCAAGGTCGGGAACGACGAGCCGGTCCGGCCGCGGAAGATCAATCCGCGGATCCACCGGGACCTGGAGACGATCATCCTCAAGTGCCTGGAAAAGGACCGGGAGCGGCGGTACGCGAACGCGCGGGAGCTGGCGGAGGACCTGGAGCGGTTCCTCAACTCCGACCCGATCGTGGCCCGGCCGCCGAGCACCCTCTACCGCCTCCGCATGCGGCTCGGGAAGCGCAAGGCCGTGGTGGCGACCGCCGCGGCGGGACTCGTGGGCATTCTGGTCGTCGCGGCCCTGATCCTGGGCGGCCACGACAAGCTCGCGGAAGCCCGGGCGGAGGCGGGAACCCACGTCGAGCTCGCCCGACTGAAGATCGACCAGATCGATCAGCTGATGAAGGTCGACGAGGACCGGAATCGCGAGATCGACATGCTGACCTCCGCGGTGCGCGCGGAGCTGACCGAAGCCCTGCGCATCTGCCCCGAACACGAGGAGGCGTGCTTCGAAATGGGTCGCGTCTTCGCCCTCAGGGGCCGGACCGACAAGGCTCTTGAATTCTTCGCGCGCTCGATCACCCTGGCGCCGCGCCAGGCGAAGGCCTACCTGGGTCGCGCGGCCCTGAATCTCGATACCTATGAGGAATTGAGGCACATCACGGGGCGGGGCCATGTCCGGCAGGAAAGCGAGCCGTCAAAAAAGGTCCTGGCCCAGTTGACCGAGGACCTGAAAAAAGTCCGGGCGCTCTCCTCGGACGTGCCGCAGCTGAAATACGCGGATGGAATGATCCTCTTCGCCGGAGGCCGCTACGCCGACGCCGCGGCGCGCCTGGGGGAGTATGTCGATCTCGCGCCCGCCGATCCCGACGGCTGGCTCTGGCGCGGCCACGCCCAGGGCCACGCCAACGCTTTCGCCGAGGCGGTCGAATCCCTCACCCGGGCGCTGAAGCTCCGGCCCAGGCTGGCGAACGCGTACGTGCTCCGCGGGAACGCGCTGTACGACCTGGGGCGATATGACGAGTCGATCGCGGACCAGACCCGGGCCCTTGATCTGGATCCGAAGGACGCCGTCGCCTACCTGAATCGGGGAAACGCGAAGCACATGAAGGGCCTGCATGACGAGGCGATCGCCGACATGACGAAAGCCATCGAGCTGAGGCCGAAATTCTCCGGCGCCTACAACAGTCGGGGGAACGCGAAGGGCGTCAAGGGGCTCTACGACGAGTCCATCGCCGACCTTACCAAGGCCATCGAACTCGATCCGAAAGACGACAACGCGCACTATAACCGGGGGACCACGTAT
>DASXTT010000199.1:0-3374 GCA_036505255.1 Planctomycetota bacterium
CGCCGCCGCGTTCCAGTCGGATCGCGCCACCGCTTCCCGCTCGCGCGGCTGCCAGTAGGTGAGGTAGGCGACGCGATAGTCCGCGGAACGGATCGGCAGTTGATGCGCGGGCAGAGGGCGCGCCACCCAAAGGACCATCACGAACATCCCCGCGGCCGCGACGGCCGCCGGCTTCCACCGCCGCCCCAAAACCCAATCCGCGATGCGGACGAGAGCCAGCGCCGCGAAGGGCATCAACGCCATCGCGAACGGAGCGCGAAAACGCGAGAGGACATAGAAGATCAGCAACGGCGCCCCCACGGCGGCCGCCAGACCGTACAGCAGGGCGTGTCGAGAGGCTTCCCGCCCCGCCGCCGCCAATCCCACCGCGGCCAGAGGAGCGATGACCAGGAACGTCACGAAGGCGGATGCGAGGATCGGTGCGTGCTTCCGGTAGTAGAGGAAGTTCTTGTTGTTCGGCAGTTCATGCCCGTGCCACAGGACGGCGAACTTGCCGGCCAGGAGGCCGAGATAACTCGCCGGGGTGTGAGAGCCCAGCACCTCCCGGACCACGCCTCCGAATCCACCGCCCGTGTCGGCCATGATGCGGGCGACCGCGCGATCATCGATCGTGAAACCATTCGACGGATCGTAGCCCCGCGCGTTCGACGCGATGAAGGTGACGGGGCCCACAGCGGAGAGGCCGAATACCGGGGCCCCCACGGCGACGTTGCGCGCGAAGGCCGGGGTCAGGCAGAGCAGGGCGATGCCGGCCGCTGCACCCGCGGGACGCAGGGCCTCACGCCATCTCGTCCGTGACCGCCAGAAGAGGAGAGCGAAGGCGACGACTCCGAAGAGAATGAACGTGGTCTGCAGCAGCAGCGCCGCACCCAGCGCCGCCCCCGCAAGCGCCCACCGACGCGGGCCGCCGCGATCCAGCGCCTCCTCGAACAAGAGAAAGAGCCCGAGCGCCGCGAAAACGGTGAGGGACGTCCGAAGCAGGACCATCTCGTAGAAAAGGACCGGCCCGCACAAAACGGCGAGCGCTCCGGCCACGCCCGCCGCCAGATCACCGAAATGGCGGCGCGCGATCACCCACACGAAGAGGATCGACACGACTCCCAGCGCCATTTGCCAGGCGTACACCCACCGTGGATCGGGACCGAAAACTCGGTACGTGATCCCCACGAGGTAGGGATAGAGCGGCTCCTGGTGGAAGAGTCGTCCTCCATACCAGCGGTTCCACAAGGCGCGGGCCGGCTCCTCCCCGCCCTGCCGCCGCAGTTCCTCTTCCTCTCCGGGCCGCGCCTCGAAGTACGTCCGGGCCACGCGGGCATGCCATTCGTGGAACGGATGCAGGGTCCCCTTCGAGAGCCAATCCCCCCCCGCGATCTGGCGTCCCCACTGGTCGAAGAAATGAAGGTCGCTCTGATCCCAGCGATGCCACGCGGAACAGGGTCCGCCGTTGATTTCGAGGAAGTAGGCGACGCGGAAGAGGACCGCCGCCGAGGCCAGGAGGATCACGACGCCGAGCCGCCTCCCCGCGAGCCACGCCTCGGCCCGCTGGAGGGGTCTGGGAGGCGCGGGCGGCTCCTCCGGCGGCCGGGGATCGTCCATGGAGCCGATCCTACGCGGGCTTCGGCGATTCGACCAGCGCGCGGAAGAGTTCCACGTACTTCGGCACGGTCGCCTCGAGCGAAAACTCGGCCTCCACCGTCTTCCGGGCCTCCGCTCCGAGGACGTCGCGCGCTTCGGGGGACCCGATCAGCCGCTCCAGGCGCTCCTCCCAGGCGGAGAGGGTCCCGGCGAGAAGGCCGTTCACGTTGTCGCGGACGATGGCGCGGTGGGCCTCCACGTCCGAGGCCACCGTCGGAAGCCCGGCCGCGAAGTAGGCGAGAAGCTTCGTCGACACCTTGCCGCGCGTCCAGGGGTCCTCGATCTGCGGAGCGATGGCGATGTCGATGGCCCGCACGTCTTCGACCTCCGTCGCGGGCGAATACGGCTGGTGGCGGAACGGGACGCCGGCGAGCGTCGGCGGCTCATCGCAGATGACCTGGAGCTGGAGACCCGGGTGGCGCCGGCAGACCCGCTGCAGCGGCTGAAGGACGATCTCGAGCAAGCGCACGTTCGCCGCGGTTCCCACCCACCCGAGACTCAGAGGACCCTCCCGCTTCGCGGGAGGCCTCGGCGTCCATCGCCTCAGATCGATCGCGGTCGGCAGGACGTGGACCCGCTCCGGCCGGTCGGAATACCGGCGGGCGACGCCCGCGAGATACTCGTTGGGCGTGACGACCGCGTCGGCGTCGCGGACGGTCCGCCGGAACCGGCGCTCCCGCGTGTCCGACACGCGGACGCCGGTGTCCGAACGCTTGAGAAAGAGGGCGTCGTCGAATTCGAATACGAGCCGCTTCGAATGGGATCGGAGGCGATTGTTCAGGAGCTTGGGGAGGAGGCGCTTCTGGAGGACGACGACGTCGTACTGCGAGGCGTGCTGGACCGCCGCGAGCTTCCCGATCATGCCGCCGGGGAGCTCGACGACGTCGCACTCGAGGCCGGCCGAGCGCAGGGGCGGAATGAGCTGGAGGACGCGCCACCGTGTGCTGGGAGTGCCTTCCTTGTTGGTGAGGAACAGCGCCTTCACGACGGGGGATTATATGTCCGGCGAGCTGAGGCGCGATAAATCTTCGCGGCGATTCGATCCGCGCCCTTCCGGTCCCCCTCCGCCGCAAGTACAATCCCCGCGTGGCCCCCCGAGCGTACTCCTTCCGCGAGAAAGTCGTCCTCGGCTGGGGCAAGATCCGCAGGCTCTGGTGGGTGGCCTTTGCACGACGCGGAGTCGAGGCCAAACTGGAGCGGCGGCGCGGCGCCTGCAACCGCTGCGGCGCCTGCTGCAAGCTCCTCTTCCAGTGTCCGGCCTACGACGAGTCGGACGGCCAGCCCAAGTGCCTCATCTACAACGACCGGCCCGGGGTCTGCGGCCTCTTCCCGCTCGACGAGCAGGACCTCCGCGAGCGGGACATCGTCATGCCCGAGATGAAGTGCGGCTTCTTTTTCAGCGACGGCCCGGCGCCGAAGAAGGCGGGGGCGCGTCCGGAGTCGATGCCGGTCCGGCTGCGCTTCCGCGCCGGCGATGATGACTCTCGGAACGGCCATCCCGGCCGCCCGAAACTGCTGCGGGCCCCGCTGGCCATTTTGGGCGCCCTGTTCGTGCGTCCGGGAAGCGGCGCCAGCCGCCGGCCTCCCGGGAAGCCCCCCACCCCGACGGGCCCTTCGCGCTCCTAAGCGGCCCGAAGTAAATAGCTGCCCACCTTGCGGGCCGCTTATCCTGAGCGAAGCGGAGCGGAGTCGAAGGATATCCCTCGACTCGCCTCCGGCCTTTCGACAGGCTCAGGGCC
>DASXTT010000200.1:0-9255 GCA_036505255.1 Planctomycetota bacterium
CTTGCCCAGCATCTCGACGACGTACTCGTAGGTGTGGTCGTCGTCGTTCAGGAGGACCACATGGTAATTGGGTGCGAGTTTCGTTTCCTCCTCGACGTGAGGCTCCGCGACCGGCGATTCGGGCATGAGCCCATTCTATCCCCGCCCGCTGGTGCCCCGGCGGCCGAGTTCATAGACTGGCCACGATGCCACCGGTCGAGGCGCGGCGGTTGATCTTCGATCCGTCGCTCCTCTCCGACGGCAACCGGGTCCGGCTCCTGAACGACGGGGCGGAGGCGTTCCCCCGGATGCTCGAGGCGATCGCCGGGGCGCGCCATTCCGTGCTCGTCGAGATGTACACGTTCGGGAGCGACTCGACGGGGAAGAAGTTCGCGGCGGCGCTCGCCGAGCGCGCGAAAGCGGGCGTCACGGTCCGCGTCCTGTACGACGGCCTCGGTTCCCGCGAGGCCTCGACCTCCATTTTCCAGTCGATGCGCGCCGCCGGCGCGGGGGTCACCCCCTTCCGTCCCCTCGGCTGGTTTTCATTGCGGAGGCGCGATCACCGCAAGATCGTGGTCGTCGACGGCGCGACCGCCTTCCTCGGCGGCATGAACCTGACGGACGAGTATGCCCCCGTGTCCGAAGGCGGGCAGGGCTGGCACGACGTGCAGATCGAGATCGAGGGACCGGAGGTCCGGGACCTCGTGACGCTCTTCGCGCAGACCTGGACGCAGGAGGAGGACGATCCGCTCTTTCCGAAGGGATCCCCGGAGGTGCCGGCGCCGCGGCGCGGTGGCGTGCCGGTGGCGGCGATCGGATCGGACCAGCGGCCGACCCGGAAGGCGATCGGCAACGCGTACCTGCACGCGCTGAAGAACGCCCGGAAGCGGGTCTGGATCGCGAACGCCTATTTCGTGCCGTCCCTGAAGTTCCACCGGGCGATCCGGCACGCGGCCGCGCGCGGGGTGGACGTGCGGATCCTGGCTCCGGTCAAGACGGACGTGCAGCCGGTGTACTACGCGAGCCGGGCGCTCTTCGACGGCCTGCTGCGGCGAAGGATCCGGATCTTCGAATACCAGGGATCGGTGCTGCACGCGAAGACGAGCGTGATCGACGGCGTCTGGAGTTCCGTGGGGTCCTACAACCTCGACCACCTGAGCATCCTCAACAATCTCGAAGTGACGGCGATCGTGCTCGATGAGGCGTTCGCGGCCAGGATGGAGGCGCTCTTCGAGGAGGACTGCAAGAACTCCAAGGAAGTGAAGCTGGCCGAGTGGCGGCGGCGGAGTCCCCGGCGGATCCTGCTGGAAAAGTTCTGGTTCCAGTTCAGATCGCTCTTGTGATTGGACGGTCGTCAGAAATCAGACTTCAGATCGGTGACGGCAATTATCGCTCCGGGGCGGGAGAGCCGCCCTGGGCGGCCGCGCCGATCATCTTGTACAGGACCCGGGCGCCGACGTTGGCGTTCCAATCCGAGCCCCACTCCTCGCGCGTCGTCCCGGGACGCGGCGCGACCTCGTTGAGGTCGAGCCCCACGATGCGCCGGCCGCTCCGGCCCAGCGCCCGAAGAAGTTCCAGCATCTCGTTGAGGGAGAGTCCGCCGGGAACCGGCGTGCCGGTGTCGGGGCAGAGGACGGGGTCGAGCCCGTCGATATCGAAGCTGATATAGACCTTCTTCGGCAGGTGGCCGACGATCTCGTCGCTGATCGACCCCCACGTTTCACCCGCGTGGAGCCTCGCCTTCAGCCGGGCGTCGAAGAAAGTCGTGATGATCGTGGCTCCCCGGCGCCGGGGGCCCGTGATCATTTCGTGCTCTTTCTCGCCGAAGTCGCGCACGCCGACCTGGACGATCGACGCGACCCCGCCCTGGGCGCCGATCCGGCGGACGACGTTGTTCATGATGCTCGCGTGGCTCCACTCGAACCCCTCGTAGGCCTCCCGCAGGTCCGCGTGGGCGTCGATGTGGAGGATTCCCAGCCCCGGAAATTCGGCGCCGTACGCCTTGATCGCGCCGAACGGCGTGGAGTGGTCGCCGCCGAGGATGACGGGCGTGCGGCCTTCGCCGAGAAGCGACCGGCAGAGCTTCTCCACGAGCTCGTTGACCTCCCTGCCGCGGCGGTTCACCTCGAGAAGAGCTTTCTCCAGGCGCGGACTCCCCTCCACCCGGCCCCCGGCTTCGATCACGGGCACGGCGTACTTGCGCGCTTCGCGGTTCAGCTGGGCGATCTTCCGGACGGCCTTGTCCTCGAGCGGCACCGCCGCGATGCCCTGCTCGTAGGGCCGCCCGAAGTCGACGTCGAAGAGGTCGACCTGCCGGCTTGCCTCGAACACCGCGGCCGGGCCGTTGCGCGTGCCGTCGCGGTAGCTCGTGGTGGCGTCGAACGGGACGGGGACGACGACGAACCTCGATTCGTCGATCGAATAGGGGAGTCCGTAGAGACCGGAATCCGAGGTCGCGGCCGAGTCGGGATCAAACGCCATGATGGGGCAGTGTAGCTTCAGAGCTTCAGGGCTTCAAAGCTTCATGGATCGGCTTCTAGATTGTCGTCTCTCGAGCCAGTTTCCACTCGGGATAGAGGACGGCGTACAGGAGCGAATCGCGCCAGTCCCCCTTCCTCCACTGGTTCTGGCGGAGCCGCGCCTCGCGTATCATTCCGATCTTCTCGAGAACCCGCGCCGAAGCCGGGTTGTCCGGGTCGCACGTCGCCCAGATCCGGTGGAGCCCCTGCTGGCGGAACCCGAACTCGACCATCGCGGCGGCCGCCTCGCTCGCGTATCCGCGCTTCCAGAAGGCCGGGTTGACGATGTACCCCAGGCCCGCGTCGCGGTTCTCGGTGCCCGAGACCCGGAGACCGGCGCCTCCGATGAGCCGTTCCTCCTCCCGGAGGACGATCGCGAACTCGAATATCTTCCGGTTGGGCCGGCGTGCGTCCTCGATCGCCTTCCGCACGAACTCGATCGTCTGGTCGGCGGAATTGGGCCCCCAGGGCATGGGATCGACGGCCCTGGGGTTCGCCGCGTACTCGTGCACCGCCTTCCAGTCGTCGATCCGGAAGTCGCGCAGGATCAGCCGCTTCGTCTCGATCGACTCCATCCGGACCCCTCCCGGGGCGATGATATCACGCGCCCGGCGCGGCGGCGGGGTCGCGGCGTGGGGTAGTATTGTCGGCGATGGAACCGCTCCTGGCGGCGCGCCTCCAGATGGCGCTCACGCTGGGGTTCCACATCATTTTCGCGTGCTTCGGGGTCGGCCTCCCGGTGCTCCTTCTCGTCGCCGAGGGAAGGTATCTTCGCACCCGGGACGAGGGCTGGCGGACGATCGCCCGGAGGTGGTCGAAGTCGTTCGGCGTCCTCTTCGCGGTCGGGGCGGTCTCGGGCACCGTCCTCTCCTTCGAGCTGGGCCTCCTCTGGCCCGATTTCATGGGGACTTTCGGTTCCGTCATCGGGCTTCCCTTCACGATGGAGGCTTTCGCGTTCTTCCTCGAGGCGATCTTCGTCGGGATCTACATCTACACGTGGGACCGGCTGCCGCCGCGGGCGCACTGGCTCTCGGGATTTCCCATCGCCGTCGCGGGCATCGCCTCCGCGGCCTTCGTCGTCACGGCCAACGCCTGGATGAACTGCCCGCAGGGATTCCTCCAGGTGGCCGGGAAGGTCGTCTACGCCGAACCGCTCCGGGCGATGCTCAACCCCGCCTCGGGCCCGCAGGTCACGCACATGGTTTTCGCCGCGGGCCTCGTGGCCGGATTCGGGGTGGCCTCCGTGTACGCCGCCGGCGTCCTGCGGGGGAAGGATTCTCCGCACCGGCGTCGCGCGCTCGCCCTGGGCCTCGCGATGGGGGCGATCTGCGCGCCGCTCCAGGTCCTGTCGGGCGACTGGGCGGCGCGGGTGGTGGCGCGCACCCAGCCGGTCAAGTTTGCGGCGATGGAGGGCCAGTTCCGCACCGAAGCCCGGGCGCCGCTCCGGATCGGAGGCCTGCCGGACTCCGAAGCCGAGACGACGCGCTTCGCGCTGGAGATTCCGGGCGGCCTCTCGTGGCTGGCCTGCGGGGACCCCGGCGCGGTCGTCAACGGCCTCGATCGGGTTCCGCGCGCGGACCGGCCGCCGGTCGCCATCGTCCACCTCGCGTTCCAGGCGATGGTCGGCGCCGGCGTGGCGCTCCTGGCCTTGTCCGGGTGGGTGGGTGGAACGCTCGTTTTCCGGAAACGCCTGCCGAGGGGCCGCGCATTCCTCTGGTGCGTGGCGCTGGCGGGCCCCCTCGCCGCGGTGGCTCTCGAGGCGGGGTGGGTCGTCACCGAAGTGGGGCGCCAGCCGTGGATCGTCCAGGGGATCATGCGGACGCGCGACGCGGTGACCGACGCTCCGGGCGTGGGCTGGGTCTTCCTGGTCGCTCTCGCAATTTACTCGGCGCTGACCGGGGCCACGATCATCGCGCTGCGCCACCTGGCGCGGAAATGAGCGTTCATGGAACCGGAATTTCTCCTGATCGGCGTGATGACGGCGGGGGTGACGCTCTACGCCCTCATGGGGGGCGCCGATTTCGGAGCGGGCGTCTGGGAGTTCAACACCGCGTTGCGCGCCGGCGAGAAGGAGCGCGCGCTCATCTACCGCGCCATCGGGCCCGTGTGGGAGGCGAACCACGTCTGGCTCATCTTCGTCCTCGTCGCCCTCTTCAGCGGTTTTCCTCCCGCGTTCGCGGCGCTCTGCCGCGCCCTGTGGGTGCCGCTCCTCTTCGCCCTCGTCGGCATCGTCTTCCGGGGCGTCGGCTTCGCCTTCCGCTCCTACGCCGCCGATTCCGTCCGCGCGAAAACCCTGTGGGGCACGGTGTTCGCCCTCGCCTCCACCGCCGCGCCCTTTTTTCTCGGCGCCTCGGTCGGGGCGATCGCCTCGGGACGGCTGAAGGTCTCTTCGGACGGCGGTTACTTCGGAGACCATCTCACCGGCTGGATCAATCCAGTCTCGATCTTCTGCGCCTTCTTCGGGGTGGGGATCTGCGCCTACCTCGCGGCCGCCTACATGACGCGCGAGGCGCGAAATGAGGGCGACGCGGCGCTGACGGAGGTGTGGAGGCGGCGCGCGCTTGTGACGGGCCTGTGGATGGGGCTGCTCTCGGCGGCCGGGCTCGCGATCATCGCCTCCTCGGCGCCCGAGCTCTGGGAGGGATTCAAGACCCGCGCGTGGCCCGCCGTCGTGACTTCCTTCGTGGCGGGTTCCTTTTCGATCGTCGCGCTGTGGCGGCGCCGGTTCACGGGCGCGGCGCTGGGAGCGGCGGTCACGGTCGGGGCGGTCGTCATCGGATGGGGGCTCGCGCAATACCCGGCCCTCATTCCACCGGAGATCACGGTGCACGGGGCCCGCGCGCCCCGGGAAGTGCTGTGGACGTTCCTCGGGGTCATCGCGGCGGGATCGCTCGTGCTGGTCCCCTCCCTCGTCCTCCTCCTCGTCCTCTTCAAGGGGAAGCGGCCCGAGGACGCGTAGCCAGCCACGCCACCGCGGCGACGATCATCGCGCCGCCGGCCAGCTGCGTCGGCGTGAGCCGCTCGCCGAGGATGAGAAAGCTCAGGCCGACCGTCACCAGCGGCTCCAATGTTGAACCCACGGCGGCGGAGGTGGCGCCGATCCGACGCATCGCGGCGAAGAATGTCGTGATGGCGAGCGCGGTGGAGAGTACGGCCATGGCCGCGACCGTGATCCAGCCTTTCACCGTGGGCGGGAATGGTGATCCCTTGGCGACCGCGATCACGACGTATGCGACGGCCGCGCCGGTGATGATGACCGAGGCCGTGACCATCGGATCGACGCCCCGGCCGACCCGGGAGCAGGCCACGATATACGCCCCGTAAATCACCGCGCAGGCGAGCGCGAGCGCGATTCCCGGAAGTTGCCCGCCGCCCAAGGGTCCGACCGTGAGCGCGGTGCCCGCTAGGGCGACCGCGATCGCCGCGAGCTGTGTCCGTCCCAGCCGTTCTCCGAAAAGGAACCTTCCCGCCAGCGCGACCAAAGCCGGATAGAGGTAAAGCAGGAGGCCCACCAGGCCCGGGGAGGCGAATTCGAGTGCGGTGAAGTAGCAGAGGGAATGGGCCACGTACCCGCCTCCCCCGACGAGGAGAAGCCCCGCGAGGACGCGGCCCGGAACCCGGTGCGGACGGCGGGCCGCCACGAGAGGCACGAGAATGGCCGCCGCGACGGCAAAGCGCAGGGCGAGCGCGGAATACTTGTCCACTCCCGCCGCGTAGGCGACCTTGACGAGGACCCCGAGGGCGCCGAAAGCGGCCGCCGAGACGGCGATCAGGATCCATCCCGCGGCCCGGGGGTTCATTACGGACCACGATAATACCCGTTCCAATTGCTTGTCGCGTCCGACGCGTTCCGCATAAGGTGACCCGATGGACGCGCCTCTTCCCGCGAAGCCGAACCGGCGGCCGGTGATCGCCGCGATCATTCTGGCGGCGGGGGGCGCGGCGTACCTGTGGGTGATCAACATCGCCATCCTCCGGGACGCCGACCGGCGCCGGATCGAAGAGCTTCAGATCGAGCTGATGGCGACGCGCGACGCCCTCCACCAGACGGAGGGTGATTTCGCCTTCCTGGGAGGCGCGACGGTCGCGCTCCTGAAGCCGAACGACCGCGTGGCGGCGGCGAAGCGGGCGGGCGGGGTTGTCCTGCACCGGGGCCCGACCCTGTTCGTCGCGGCGCGGAACCTGCCCGCCCCGCCGACAGGGAAGGCGTACGCCTTGTGGGCGTACTTCGGCGGCCGGCCGGTGTCCGCCGGGGAATTCCTGCCCGGCCCGGACGGCACGCTCCGAGGCCGCCACACCTTGACGCGCGACCTCGCCACGGTCGAGGGCTTCGCGCTCTCGCTCGAGACCGCGGGGGGCGTCGACGCGCCCGCGGGTCCGGCGTATCTGACGCGGCCCTGAAACTGCGTGTTGCGCCCCGCGGGTTCGGGGGGTAGCCTTCCCGGCGGGGAAAGAAACTGGAGGCGGCGTGAGCACTGGGCCACGGCGGGTTTCGGTGGAGGTGGTGCGGCGGAAACTCCAGGAGGGCGCGCCGCTGCTCTTCGTCAACGCCTACCCGGACTCCGCGTACCGGCGGTCGCACCTCGAGGGGTCGATCTCCATGGGCGAGTTCCTGGCGCGGCTCCCGTCCCTGCCGAAGGACGCCGAGATCGTCTTCTACTGAGGGTGACCCGGGGACGCCACGGCCGCCGGTCAGGCGGCGAAGTTTTTCGGCCAGGGATATGTCGACGCGGAGATCCTCGACGGCGGCATCAACGCGTGGCAGGAGGCGGGATACCCGATCGTCTCCGCGGCGTGAGGTCACGACGACCGCGAGGCGTACTCGATCTCGAGTTCGCGCAGCTCGTCCTGGGACGCGCGGATCGATTCGCGGATCTTCTTCAGCTCCTCGGGTTTCCGGAAGAGCGCCGGATCGGCGAATCGCAGGTTGAGTCCGGCGATTCTCGCTTCGCATTCCACGATCCGGGCTTCCAGGTCCGGCGTCTTGACGCGGGCGAGCGCCGAGGCCGGAGGCTTGGGCGGAGCGGGCTTCACTTTCGGAAAGCTCGGGATCGGCACGACGATCTTGGCCTTCGCCAGACGTTCCCGCTCGCGATTCCTGGCCTCTTGAGCTTCGCGATATCCCCCCTCGGTCACGCGCCATTCCCCGTTCTCGATCCACAGGATGCGATCCGCCGCCTGGTCCAGGAAGTGGCGGTCGTGGCTGACGATGAGGAGCGTGCCCTCATACACGGATAGGGCCAGTTCGAGCGCCTCGCGGCTCGGGATGTCCAGGTGGTTCGTCGGCTCGTCGAGCAACAGGACGTTGTGTCCCTCGAGGAGCAGGCGCGTGAGCATGAGGCGCTTCCGCTCGCCGCCCGAGAGCGCGGCGACGGGCTTGTCGATCTCGTCCCCGCGAAAGAGCATCGCGGCGAGGAGGCTCCTCAGCCGGAGATCGGACATCTGTTTCTCGACTCCCCTCAGAAACCGGAAGGGCGTGGTGTCCGGATCGTCGAAGGTCTCGTGCTGGGCGAGGAACCCCTTCCGGACGCGCTCGCCCCAGAAAACCTCGCCGCGGGTCGGCGGGAGCCGGCCGAGGAGGGCGTTGAAGAGCGTGGTCTTGCCGGCGCCGTTGGGCCCCATGATGCCGAGGGTCTCGCCCGCCTCGAGCTCGAGCTCCAGGCCTTCGAAGAGGCGCCGCTCGCCGAACGCCATCGCGAGGTCCCGGAGTTTCAGGATCTTCCGGCCGGGTTTTTCGGTGATGGGGAACGCGAGATCCATGACGCGGACCTGGTCTTCCGGCCGGGCGAGGCGGGAGAGGCGCTCGAGGCGCTTCTTGCGGCCGGTCGCCTGGCGCGCCCGCTGTCCGGCTCCGTACCGCCGGATGAATTCCTCCTGCTTTTCGATGTCGGCGGACTGCCGGTCGAACGCGCGCGTCGCGGCCTTGAGGCGTTCCGCGCGGAGTTCCCGGGCGCGCGAGACGGGGGCCGGGTAGGTGTTCAGCCGGCGCGCGTCGATCTCCCACGTTTCCGAGGTGAGGTCGTCGAGCAGGCGGCGGTCGTGGGAGATGAGGATGGCGGCGGCCTTGCTCTGGGCCAGCGTCTCCTCGAGGAAGAGGATGCCGTCGAGGTCGAGGTGGTTCGTGGGCTCGTCCAGGAGCCACACGTCGGGCTCGACCATGAGGAGTCGGCCGAACGCGACGCGGTTGCGCTCGCCGCCGCTGAGGGTGGCGATCTTCTCGTCGTGCCTTTCCCGGGGGAACCCGAGTCCCTCGAGGATCCGGTCGGCCCGGTTTTCGATCTCGTAGCCGCCCTCGTGTTCGAATTCGGCCTGGAGGTCGCCCAGCTTGTCGAGCAGCTTGGCCGAGTCCTCCTTGGAGATCGCCTCGTGAGCGAGCCGCTCGTGGAGGACGTGGATGCGGCGCTCGAGTTCGGCGATGTGGCCCACGCCGGCGATCACGGTCTCGCGGACGGTGAACCCCTCGGGGAATTTCGGATCCTGGTCGAGGGTCGCGATCCGGAGATCTTTGCGTCGGGAAAGCGTTCCGTCGTACTCCTCGAGTCCGAGGATGATCTTGAGAAGCGTCGTCTTTCCGGTTCCGTTGCCGCCGATGAGCCCGACGCGCGCGCCCTCGGCGAGCGTGAACTCGGCGTCCTGGAAGCAGACCTGCGTGCCGAAGTGCTTTCCGAGTCCGGCGGCGGTGATGAGCGGCATGGGGGCGCAATAATAGCAGAAGGCCAATCGTCCTTGCCGGGCCGGGACCTACACGAAAGGGGCC
>DASXTT010000201.1:0-7317 GCA_036505255.1 Planctomycetota bacterium
GATGGATTCTGGATTCTGGATGGGGGTATCCACAATCCGCAATCCACAATCGGTTCTCAGTAGCTAATGTCCTCGCGATGGGTCAGCGTGAGGATTTCCTCGAGGGTGGTGATTCCGTCGAAGACCTTGCGGACGCCGTCCTCGAGCAGGGTCACCATGCCGTTGAGCCGCGCCTGCTCCTGGATCCGGGCGGTGGGCTGTTTGTGGAAGACGAGCTCCCGGATGGTGCTGTTGAGCTCCATGAGTTCGAAGATGCCCTTCCGGCCCCGGAAGCCGGTCTTGGCGCAGGCGTCGCAACCCACGGCGCGGGAAATCGCCCGGCCCTTCAGGTCCTCCGGCTTGATGTTGAGGGCCCCCAGCGTGGCCGGATCGGGATCCTTGTTCGGCGCCTTGCACTTCGGGCAGAGGATGCGGACGAGGCGCTGGGCCATGATCGCCTGGATGGAGGACGCGACGAGGAACGGCTTCACGCCCATGTCGACGAGGCGCGTGAGGGCGCCGGGGGCGTCGTTCGTGTGGAGCGTCGAGAAGACGAGGTGGCCCGTGAGGGCCGCCTGGATCGCGATCTCCGCCGTTTCGCGGTCGCGGATTTCGCCGACGAGGATGATGTTCGGCGCCTGGCGCAGCATGGCGCGCAGGATCCGCTGGAAGGTCATCCCGATGTGGGCCTTCACCTGCGCCTGGTTGATGCCCGCGATGTTGTACTCGACCGGGTTCTCCGCCGTGATGATCTTCACGTCGGGCCGGTTCAGCTCCTTGAGCGCCGCGTAGAGCGTCGTCGTCTTGCCGGAGCCCGTGGGCCCGGTGACGAGGACGATGCCGTTCGGCCGCTTGATGATGCCCCGGAACCGCTTGTAGTCCGTCGAGAAGAAGCCCAGCTCCTCCATGCCGACGAGGCCCGCCTTCTTGTCGAGGAGGCGCATGACGATCGACTCGCCGTGGGTCGCCGGAAGGGAGCTGACGCGGATGTCGAGCTCGCGGCCCCCCGCGACGATGTTGATGCGGCCGTCCTGCGGCTTGCGCTTCTCGGCGATGTCCATCTCGGCCATGATCTTGATGCGCGAGAGGACCGCGCCCTGGAGCCGCTTCGGGGGCGCGTTCACCTCCATGCACAGGCCGTCCACGCGGTACCGGATGCGGACCCGGTCCTCCATCGGCTCGACGTGGATGTCGCTCGCCCGGCGCTTGATCGCCTCCGCGATCATGAGCTGCACGAACTTGATGACCGGGGCGTCGTCCTTCTCGGGGTCCACGCCGGTGAGGTCGATCTCGCCGCCGCGGAGCTTGACCTCCGCCGTGGTCGACGCGAGGTCGATGGTGTCGTGGAGGGCGGAGGTCTCCTTGGTCCCGTAGTATTTCTGGATCGTGGCCTGGATGTCGGGCTTGGGCGAGAGGGCGAAGCCGATCTCGGTGTTCAGGATGAATTTCAGGTCCTCGAGGGCGACGAAATCGAGGGGGTCGCTGATGGCCACGGTGAGCTTCTTCCCGTTCGCCATGATGGGGAAGATCGTCCGTTCCTCGCAGATCTCCCGCTTGATGAGCTTGGTGATCTCGGGGTTGATCTTGATCGCCGCGAGGTCGACGTAGGGGTACCCGAACTGGCGGGCGAGGGCCTCGGTGATCTGGGCCGGGGTGCCCACGCCCATTTCGAGGAGGAGCTCGCCGAGCCGCTTGCCCGAATCCGTCATCTGCTTCTTGATGGCCGCCTTGATCTGCGAGGCGTCGGCGACCCGCATCTCCTCGAGGATCTTGCCGAGGAGCTTCCGCTGCTGCTGCGGGGTCGGGCGCGGCGGTGTCGACGGTGCGGGCATGGGCATCACCTTCGAGACGCTTGTGTTCCTATGGGGCGCCGCCGCTTTCTTCGGGTCCGAGGGCCCGCTCAAGATTTCCTCCGGGGATAGTAGGGCGGGGAATGATTATAGGTCCGGCGGAAAAGCGGAGTCAAGGCCGCGGGCCGGAAGGCCCGAACATTTTTCCGGATCATCGCTCCTGGACCCATGCTCCCCCCATATCTATAGACGGCGGGAAAGAGCCGCCCTATACTGCTTTTTCGCGCGCACCGCCATGAATTCCTTCTCACCGCTCCTCGCCGCCCTCCTGATCGCCGGGTGCGCGGCGGCACCCGAGCAGGACGCCGAGCCGGTCAAGGACGTGATCAAGGACCCCGCGAAGATCCACGGCTTTTTCCTGCGAAAAATCCGCGACCGGGAGGAGGCCATCGCGGCCAAGGTCACCACCCTCAAGGAGGAGGAGCTGGTCATCGGGATCCGGAACCGGATCGCGCCCGACCTGACCCGGAGGATCATCCTGGGATTTCAGCAGCATTCCATCCGCGTCGCGGAAGACGGCAAGACCGCCGTCGCCCGCTGGTGCAATCCGGAGTTCGGAATAACATGGGATATCGACATCGTTCGGAATCCGAAGCTTCCGATCTGGCAGCTCCATATCACCCGGGAGGAGATCGAAGAGCTGGCCCCCGCGGGCCTCGCCTGGTTCCGGCGGCAGCGGGAGGCCGCCGACGGAAGGATCTACGCCTACCCGCCGGACTGGACCCCGGCCCCGGTGATGACCTCGTGCCCCTGCGGACGTTAGTCCGGGAGATTTCCGATTGCCGATTTCCGATTTTCGGAGCCGGGAATCCTGAAATCGACAATCCGCAATCTGCAATCTGCGATTGCGACATCCGCAATTGCCCTTAGGAGACTTTGATGGCGTCAACGCAAGTTTACTTTTTCGGCGCCGGACGCGCGGAGGGCCGGGGCGACCAGAAGGATCTGCTCGGCGGCAAGGGCGCCGGCCTGGCGGAGATGACCCGGATCGGCCTGCCCGTCCCCGCGGGCTTCACGATCACGACGGAGGTCTGCGATCTCTACTACCGGCGCGGCCAGAAATGGCCCCCGGGCCTCGAGGTTCAGATTCGCAGGGCGCTCCGCCGGCTGGAGCGCGTCACCGGGAAGACGCTGGGAGACCCGCGCGACCCGCTCCTCGTCTCCGTCCGGTCGGGCGCCGCGCGGTCGATGCCCGGCATGATGGAGACGATCCTCAACCTCGGCCTCAACGACAAGTCCGTGGAAGGCCTGGCGCAGAATACTTCCAACCCCCGGTTCGCCTACGACGCGTACCGCCGCTTCATCACGATGTACGGCGCCACGGCCCGCGGCATCGACCGGGCGCTGTTCGAGCGCGAGTTCCATCGCGTGAAGGAAGAGCGCACCCGGGTCCGGCTCGGGCTTCCCCCGGAGGCGAAGGTCCAGGACACGCAGGTCGACGAGGCGGAACTGCGCGACCTCGTCCACCGGCTCAAAAAGATTTACGTCGAGCACACCCGCGAGGCCTTCCCGCAGGATCCCTGGGACCAGCTGGTCGGGTCCATCAACGCCGTCTTCGGGTCGTGGATGGCCGAGAAGGCCGTCACCTACCGGCGGGTGGAGAAGATCTCCGGGCTGCGCGGGACCGCGGTCAACATCGTCCAGATGGTCTTCGGGAACATGGGCGAGGACTCGGGCACGGGCGTCTGCTTCACGCGCGACCCGAACACCGGTGAGAACGTCTTCTACGGCGACTTCCTGTCGAACGCGCAGGGGGAGGACGTAGTGGCCGGCACCCGGACGCCGGTGAAGCTCTCCGAGCTCGAGCGGCGGATGCCCGCGGTCTACTACCAGCTCGTGAAGGACCGGCGCCTTCTCGAGAAGCATTACAAGGACATGCAGGACATCGAGTTCACCGTCGAGCGCGGGCGGCTCTACATCCTCCAATGCCGCTCCGGCAAGCGGTCGCCCCAGGCGGCCTTCCGCATCGCGCACGATTTCGTCAAGGAGCGCCTCATCGCCAAGGACGAGGCGGTGTCCCGGATCACCCCGGAGGACATCGAAAGGCTCTTCTACCCGGTCATCGATCCCTCCGTCCCCAAGGCGGACCTCCTGGCGCGCAGGCTGGCGCAGGGGATCGACGCCGTTCCCGGGGCGGCGAGCGGGGAGATCGTTTTCACCGCCAAAGACGCCGAAACCTTCGCGGCCGCCGGGCGTCGCGTCATCCTGGTCCGGCACGAGACCAGCCCTGAGGATGTCGGCGGCATGCACGCGGCGCAGGGGATCCTGACCGCCACGGGCGGGAAAACGAGCCACGCCGCCGTCGTGGCCCGCGGCTGGGCCAAATGCTGCATCGTCGGGTGCGAAGCGCTCGACATCGACCCCGACGCCAAGGAGCTCAAGGTCGCGGGCAAGGTGCTGCGCGAAGGGGAGACCCTCACGCTTGACGGGTCCACCGGCACGGTCTACGAGGGCGCCCTTCCGCTCGTGAAACCCGGCCTGCCTTCCGCCTTCGCCGAGGTCATGAAGTGGGCCGACACGTTCCGCCGCCTGCGGGTGCGCGCCAACGCCGACACGCCCTACGACGCGAAGAAGGCGGTCGAGATGGGCGCGGAGGGGATCGGGCTCTGCCGCACGGAGCACATGTTCTTCGACACGGAAGAGCGGCGGCTCGCCATCCAGGAGATGATCCTCGCGGACAGCCTCGAGCACCGGCGCGCCGCCCTCGACAAGCTGCTCCCCTTCCAGCGCGAGGACTTCGCCGGGATCTTCGAGGCCATGGACGGACGTCCCGTGACGATCCGCCTCATCGACCCGCCCCTTCACGAGTTCGTCCCGCACGACCGGCCCAAGCAGGAGCAGCTCGCCGAGCGGCTGGGGATCGACGCCGAGACGGTGGCCCGGAGGGTCGAGCAGCTTCACGAGGCCAATCCGATGCTGGGCCACCGCGGCTGCCGCCTCTGCATCACCTTCCCGGAAATCCTCGACATGCAGGTCCGGGCGATCATCGAGGCCGCGATCCAGGTGAAGCGCCGGCGGATCGACGTCCGGCCCGAGATCATGCACCCCCTCGTGATGGACCGCAAGGAGCTCGAATTCCTCGACCGCCGGACGCGCGCCGTCGCCGATCCGCTGCTCAAGGCGGCCCGATCCAAGATCGTCTACACCGTCGGGACGATGATCGAGGTGCCCCGGGCGGCCTTCCTGGCCGACCAGATCGCCGAGGTCGCCGAGTTCTTCAGCTTCGGCACGAACGACCTGACGCAGATGACGATGGGGCTTTCCCGCGACGACGCGGGGCGCTTCCTTCCCGAGTACGTGAACCCCGGAGGCGCCGCCATTTTCGCGGCCGACCCGTTCCAGACACTCGACCAGGAAGGGGTGGGGGGGCTGATGAAGTGGGCGATCGAGCGCGGGCGCTCCGCCCGGCCGAAGCTGAAGATCGGAATCTGCGGGGAGCATGGGGGCGACCCCGGCAGCGTCCGGTTCTGCCACCACGCCGGGCTAGACTACGTGTCGTGCTCTCCCTACCGCGTTCCCATCGCCCGCCTGGCGGCCGCACAGGCCGTCCTCGATGAACGGAAGTCGAAACGGCGCCGATAAACTACCCGTCGAGAGTAAGAGTCGAGAGTCGAGCGTCGGAAGGACGGCCTGCGCGGGCATTGGTCAGCCAACGCATGAGGTCGGTTGAGCCATCCTTCAGAGGCGAGAACGACCGGCTCCGGACTTCGGGGGCCGGGCTTCCGCCGTCCGGCGCTTCCGGTTATGATCGACCGGATTCCGCGGGAACCTTCAGGAAGGTGAGATGGCGCTTAAAGGCGATCTGAGCACCATCGGGCTCGGCGAGGTCTTCCAGATGATCTCTATGAGCCAGAAGGAGGGCACCCTCGTCGTCGAAGACGGGGAGAGCCGCAAGGCCATCTATTTCGGGAAGGAGGGGGTCCAGCTCCTCTCCACCGGCCGCCGCAAGGGCTTCCGCATCGGCGACATCCTCGTCCGAGCCGGCAAGATCTCGCAGGAAAAATTGAAGGAGGTCCTGGACCGCCAGAAGACCTCCCGCCGCCTGCTCGGCGAGGAACTCGTCAATTCGGGCCACGTCACCCGCAAGGACATCCAGGAGGTCGTCCGGGCGCAGATCGAGGAGGAAATCTACGACCTCTTCCTCTGGAAGCGCGCCGGGTTCGAGTTCATCGAGGGACCTCCCGTCGAGGAGCTCCGCGACCCCGAAAGCCACGTCATCCGCCTCTCGTTCGACCTGAACATGCTCCTGCTCGAGGCGGTGCGGCGCACGGACGAGTGGACGCGGATCAACCTCAAGATCCAGGGGATGGATTGCGTCTTCGAGTTCGTCGCGCCCGAACTCCGCGAACGGGAGCTGGCCGGGTCCAACGCGGAAGCCCTGTCCATCCTCGAGCGGCTCGACGGGTTCACCTCGATCCACGACATCATCGAGGCCACCCTGCGGCCGCGCTTCGAGGTGTGCCACCTCATCCTGGAACTCATGGAGCGGGGCTCGCTCCGGCTGGTCCAGCTTTCCGGGATGGTCGAGAAGGCGCGCCAGCTCATCGCCGAGGGGGACCAGGAACGCGGCCTGCGCCTCTTCAACGCGGCGGCGCTCATGGATCCCGAGAACGTCGACGTCATGTCGGGATTCGCCCACGCCCTCGAGACCCAGGGGCTCCTCCAGGACGCCGCCCGGGTGTACGTCCGGATCGGGACCCAGCTCGAGTCCATGGGGCGGGCGCAGGAGGGGGTGGCCTACTTCCAGCGCGCCGTCGCCCTCGTCCCGAACGACCCCCAGAGCAAGATCGCGCTCTTCGGCGTGAGTCTCGCCGGCGGCAACGTCGAGGAGGCGCTCCAGACGGCGCGCGACCTCGTATCGTCGAGCCTGGCCTCCAAGGATTACGAGACGGCGCGGACCGTGGCCGAGAAGGGGGTCGCGGCGGCCCCGAATGACCTCTCCATGAGGATCGCGCTGGCCAAGGCGTACTACGGCCTCGGGTTGAAATCGCAATGCGACGATGTCGTCAAGCACATCCACAGGAATCTCCCGGTGGACCAGGGGGAGGCCGGCAAGATTCTGGCCGAGCTCCAGGCCGTGATCATTCCCGGCCCCGTCACGCTCGCCATCCGGGCGGCGGCGGCCCGGCGCCGGGGGCGGAAGAAGCTCTACAAGCCGACCATCGTGCTGGCCGGCGCCCTGGTCGTCCTGTGGATCGTGTACGAAATCATGGCGGCCACCGCCTGCAGCCGCCAGACCATGGAAGCCAAATCGCTCCAGGACCGCGGGCGCCTCGAGGAGGCGCAGGCCCTGATGTCCGAATTCAACGAGGGGCTCTACCGTTTCAGCTTTCTTTCCGCGCCGAAGGCCCGCGGCTTGCAGGCCGAGCTCGAGGAGGAACTGGCGAAGAAAAAGAAGCCCCCGGTCGACCACCAGCCCGTCAAGGACCCGAAGGAGATCGAGAGGGAAAGGCTCGCCGAGGAGAAGCGCCGCATCGAAGCCCGGTTG
>DASXTT010000202.1:0-3335 GCA_036505255.1 Planctomycetota bacterium
GGCCACGAAGCCCGGGTGCGCAACATCGAGGCGCGGCGGACGTCGCTCCCGAACCTGTTCTTCACGGGGGCGGGCTATCGCGGCCTTGGGATACCCGATTGCATCTCGGACGGAAGAGCCATTGGGAGGGCGGCTCTCCGCGCCCTGGGTTCCTGAATCGACCTCGACCGGCTTGAAGCTTAGTCCTTGATCCAACCCGCTTTCTTCGCTTCAGCAATGACCTTCTCGGGTGCGTCATTGAAGAAGGCGCGGCACCCGGTGCAGCAGACGTAATAGGTCTTCCCTCCGTACGTCACCGGAATCGTCCCCGCGCCGCCCGTCACGATGCACTTGGGCCCCTCGCCGCGCACGAAGGGCACCCCTTCCTTCGTGCACCCGAGCTGGGCCTGGGTGTTCCAGTCCTTCCCCTTCGCGGACTGGACCTCGATGTCGATGAGGAACCGGTTGTCGCGCAGGAGGCTGAAGACCGCGCGCTCCCGGGGCCACGCGTCGGTGGTCTCCACAAGCGTGAGCATGCGCTCTTTTTCGGCGAGCTTTCCCGTGTACCGGCGTTCGCCGCCGCCCGCGAGAGCGGCGTCGAGGGTGTAGACCTGGTCCTTGAGGTCGAACGCGAGGGTCGCCTCCTTCCAGAAGACGGCGTCGGTCGCCGCGAGGCGGATCGTGTAGAGGTCCTTCTCGATCTTGAAACTCCAGGAGGCCTTCTCGGTCCACGGCTCCCGCTTCAGTTCGCGCGGCATGGCGGTCACGCGCCAGTCCCCGACGATGAGCTGGACCTTCTGCATCGCCTCCTTGGTGGTGGCGATCGCCGGGGGCTTCTCCTGGAGGGCCAGAAGAAGGATCAGGAGGTGCATGCCGGAAGTGTAACACCGTTCCCAGCGGGAAGTGGCGCGACCCGCGGCGAGGCGGTAAACTCCGTTCCATGCCGATCACCTGGGAGTCGTCGCTCGATTCGGCCCTCGCCAAGGCGCGCGAATCCGGCCGCCTCGCGATGATCCAGTTCCACAGCCCGCACTGAATCGCCTGCCAGGAGCTCGACAAGGCGACCTTTCCGGTGGAAGCGGTCGCGGAGGAGGTCGGGACGAACGTCGCGCCCTTCCGGGCGAACGTCCTGACGGAGCGGGAGCTGTCGAAGCGGTTCCGGATCCCGTGGACCCCGACCTTCGTCTTCCTCGACGGCGAGGGACTGGAGCACCACCGCTTCATCGGCTTCCTCCCGCCCGACGAGTTCGCGGCGCAGATCCACCTCGCCGGCGCGCGCGCCGCCTTCAACCGGGGGGCGTGGGAGGAGTCGGCCCGCCGGTACGCGCAGATCGCGGAGAAGTTTCCGGAGACGGACGCGGCGCCCGAGTCGGTCTACTGGATCGGCGTATGCGATTTCAAGCGGACGAAAAACGTCGAGCGCATCTACGAGCAGGGCCGCGAAACGGCGAAGCGATATCCGAACCATATCTGGGGAAAGAAGCTCAGTTTCTTGAAGTAAGAAGACTTGACGACTCCTATTCGAAGTCATGAGTCATGAGTCATGAGTCATGAGTCGTAAGTCGAAGAGAAGAAGTCGCGAGTGGCGAGTCCCGACGCGCAACAAGGGACCGGCGACCCGTGACATCTGTCGGCGACTCTGGACTCTCGACCCCCGACCCGCGACTTTTTCATGAGAATCGTTTCCTTTCAGCCGACGGCGACCGAGATGGCGTACGCGCTCGGGCTCGGGCGCTCCGTCGTCGGCGTGTCTCACGAGTGCGACTTTCCGCCCGCGGCCCGGCGCAAGCCCGTTGTCTCGACCAGCGTCATCGATCCCGAGCGGATGACCAGCTCCGAGATCGACCGCGCGGTTGCCGAGGCGGGCCGGGCCGGTCGCAGCCTCTACCGGATCGACGGCGGCCTCGTCCGCCGGCTGCGGCCCGACCTCCTCCTGACCCAGAGCCTCTGCGACGTCTGAGCGACGCCCCCCACGGATGTCGGGCGGGCGCTCGACGGGATGACCGGGAAGCCGAGGGTGCTCGCCCTGCACGCGCACGATTTCGAGGGGATGTTCACCGACCTGCGCGAGCTGGCGGAGGCGGCGGGAGCGGAGAGCCGGGCGCTCGAACGCTCGCTCCGGCGGCGGATCGACACGGTCGCGCGGAGGGCGCGCGGGCTTCCCCGGCGGCGGGTCTTCTGCCTCGAATGGCTCGACCCGCTCTTCGCCAGCGGCCACTGGGTCCCGGAGATGGTGGAGATGGCCGGCGGGCGGGACGATCTCGCGCGCCGGCGGAAGGACTCCCCGCGAGTGACGTGGCCGGCCCTGGCGGAGTACGCCCCCGAGGTGCTCGTCCTCATCCCCTGCGGATTCACCCTCGAACGCACCCGGCGCGAGATGCCTCTCGTGACCGGCCGGGCGGAGTGGAAATCCCTCCCCGCCGTGCGGTCCGGCGAGGTGTACGTCGCCGACGGGCACTCCTACTTCAACGGAGCGGGGCCGCGCCTCGTGGATGGACTGGAGATCCTTGCGGAAATCATTCACCCCCGCGAGTTCCCGCGGAAACATCGCACGGGATACTTCAAATGGAGTCGCGAGTCGTGAGTCGGGCGTCGAGAGTCGAAGAAGGATGTCTCGAGTCGGCGGTTGCGAGTCACGAGTCTCGCGACGGTCCATCGAGTGACGTCCGGCCGCCTCGCCATGACACGTGACCCGGGACCGGCGACACGCGACTCTTCGGACTTCGACTCTTGACCCTCGACCCTTGACCCGGGACCTCGCGCCATGGGCATGACCGCGAATCGCGAGAAAGGATTCGTGCGTCAGGCGAAGGCCGCATAAGGAACGCGATCCGGGGAGGCCCCGCGCAATCCCGCCGCCATGAAGAGCCACGCGTCGAGCGCGTAGTGGATGAGCAGGCAGCTCAGGACGCCCATGTAGTAGTAGCGGTTGAACGCCACCTCGGCGCCGAGCCCGAAGGGGTCGACCCGGGAGAGGACGACCATCGCCGCCAGCAGCGTCACGCTGGCCAGGAAGCAGAACCCGTAATACCGCCCCCCGCCGCGGCCCGTCCCGAACAGGCTCCGAACGAACGGGGATTCGATCTGGCCCCGCTCCTTCCGCAGCGACTGGATGAACCAGACGAGGCCGAGGTACTGGATGGAGTGCCACGCGTTGACGGACTGGAAGGCGAGCTCGAGACGTTCGCCTCCCGCGGCGAGGGGCACGGTGAAGGCTATGGAGGCCGTGACTCCGATGAGGACCGTCTTGGGGACGTTGAGGACTCCGCGGCGACGCTCGTCGATCGTCTTCGTCACCCAGGCCGCGGCAAGGATCGCGAAGACGATGCCGACCAACCAATACGTCCCCTCCGTGC
>DASXTT010000203.1:0-6686 GCA_036505255.1 Planctomycetota bacterium
CTTGGTCGTGAAGAAAGGCTCGAACAGGCGCGCGCGCGTGGCCGCGTCCATCCCCACGCCCGAGTCCGTGATCGCCAGCATCACGTGCGGCCCCGGCGTGACGTCGGCATGTTCGCGGGCGTATGTCTCGTCGAGGTCGAAGTTCGCGGTTTCGAGACGGATCGTCCCTCCGCGCGGCATGGCGTCGCGGGCGTTCACCACGAGGTTCATCATCACCTGCTCGACCTGCCCGGGGTCGGCCATCACGGTGCCGAGGTCCTCGGCGGTCGTCGTGACGAGCCGGATGTCCTCGCCGATGAGCCGGCCGAGCAGCCCGTACATGCGCGTGACGATCTCGTTGAGGACCAGGGGCTGCTTCTGGACGATCTGCTTGCGGCTGAAGGCGAGGAGCTGGCGGGTCAGCGCGGAGGCGCGGTGGGCGGAGCCGATGATCTCGTCGAGCTGATGCCGGGTTTCCGCGTCGAACCGGGGGTCGCTGAGGAGGAGGTCGCCGTAGCCCGAGATGATCGTGAGGAGGTTGTTGAAGTCGTGGGCGACGCCGCCCGCGAGCCGTCCCAGGGCGTCCATCTTCTGCGACTGGAGGAACTGCTCCTCGAGCCGCTTGCGCTCGGTCAGGTCCTCGGTGACGCCGATCACCCGGAGGACGGCGCCGTCGGTCCCCAGGACGGGGAAGGCGCGCGACAGGACCCACCGCACCGTCCGGTCGGGCAGGACGATCCGGTACTCCTCGTCGAGCCGGTCCTCTCCCATCGTCCTGAACGCCGTCTCCAGTCGGGACCGGTCTTCGGGATAGACGGTCTCACGGAACAGGGCCGGTCGCGCCAGGAAGGCCGCCCCCGGCAGGCCCCAGATCTTCTCGGCGGCGGGGCTGACGTACATCACCCGGTCCAGACCGGGGCTGACGATCCAGAAGACCTCCTGGATCGTCTCGGCGATCTCGCGGAAGCGCGCCTCGCTTTCGACGAGGGCCGCGGAACGATGCTGGAGGGAGTTGGCCATGGCGTTGAAGGCGCGCTCGAGCTGGCCCAGCTCCCCGCGGTCGTGGGGAACCGGGGCGCGGACGTCGAGCCGGCCCGACCCGAGATCGCGCGTCACGCGGACGAGAGCCTGCGTGCGGCGGACGAGGAACCGGTCGCCGAGCAGCCACATCCCGAAGGCCAGGAGGATGAGGATCGTCAGCGCGGCAAGGTCGCGGTTGATCATCTGGTCGGCTCCCGCGAGGGCCGCCGTGGAGGGCATGGCGAGCGCGACGCGCAGGGGGACGCCGCCCTCGGCGATGCGGATTTCGCGGGAGCCGAAGTAGCCGGGGATTCCGTCCGGACCTTCCGATTCGACCACGCCGGAGGAGGGGAGCAGGTCCCGGTCGGGGAAGGGACTCCCGGTCTTCGTGCCGGAGGTGCGTCCGGCCTGGCCGAGAATGGTTCCCTCGGAGTCGAGCACGTAGGCGGCCGAGCCGTCGGGCAGATCGGCTGGGAGAACCTTGGCCAGGTGCTCGAGATCGATGGCGACGACGAGAATGGCAAGGACCTGTTCCGTCGCGGGAGCGAGCATGGGCTGGGCGACGTGGATCGAGGGTCGGCCGCTGGAGTGCCCGACGGCGTAATCGCCGATCGCGAGGCGCCGGGTCTTCACGGCCCGCTGGAACCACACGCGGCTTTGGATTTCGACGGACCCCTTGACGGGAAGTCCGCTCGCCAGGCATTCGCCTCCGGGCCCGACAAGGCCGATGTTGGCGTACTGGGGATTCTCGGCGACGAGTTCGGCGAAAAGGGCGTCGCAGGCCGGGACGTCGAGCGTGCGGACGCAGGGCAGGCGGGCGAGCGTGGAGAGGAGCTGGCGGGCGTGGTCGAAGCCCTGCCGCCCCTGGGAGGCCGCGAGATTGAGGATGCGTCCGACATCGTCGTGCGCGCGGCGGACGTCGTCCGCGCGTCGATCCAGCGCGTTATGGACGACCAAGGCGGCCGCGGGGAGGAAGGGGACGAGGATGGCGAGCAGGAGCCGGAAGCGGAGGCTGGAGAACCAGGAGCCCACCGGATGTTCGGCGGCCAGCATGGAAATGGTCGGTTCCGGACTCCCCGGCACCGCCGACACCTCGTCCGCACGGGACATTGAGCCCCCCTACTGGCGGCCCCACCCCCTCACAATAATTTAATGTCTCAAAACGGGTCAGATGTCAAGCCCAAATCAAAATTGAACTCCCCCGGGCGGCGCCTTTTATTAGCAAAGACGGAATGGCGCCCGGCGCTCCGGGGTTGTATTCTCAGGGACACGGGAGGCGGTATGCGGCAAATAGCGGCGCTGGTGGTCCTCGCGGCGGCGGCGGGAACGGCCCGGGCGGACGAGGTGGTGCTCCGGAACGGGGCGCGCTTCGAGGGGCAGGTCCGGGAATCGGGCGATTCCGTGGTGGTGATCATGGATTTCGGGTCGATCACCTTCCGGAAAATGGATGTGGCCCGGATCGAGCGCGGGACGTCGTCGCTGACGGAGTTCGACGCGAAGCTCGCGGAGCTGAAGGGGGATGATCTCGAGGGCAAATACCGTCTGGCCCTCTGGGCGCGCCAGAGGGAGCTCGGCCATCGCGCGCGGAAGCTCTTCGAGGAGATCCTGGTCCGGAATCCCGACCGCGAGGGGGCGCGCGCGGCGCTCGGATACCGCAAATTTGACGGCCGGTGGATGACGGAGGACGAGATCAAGATCGCCCAGGGGTACGTCATTTTCCGGGGCGAGTGGATCCGCCGCGACATCGCCGATTCCATCCAGCAGGCGGAGGCGCGGCGGGCCGCGGAGGCGGCGCGCTGGGACGAGATGGAGCGGCTCCGGCTCCGGGCCGAGGAAGCCGAGGCCGCCGCGGCGCGGGCCGGCGAGGAAGCGGCTCGAGCCTACGCGGAATGGGATTATCCCGCCGTCGTTTATTACCGCCGGATTTCGTTTCCCCGCTGTTTCTTCCGGCCCTTTCCGAGGCGCCTCCCGCCCGTGAAACCTGTTCGCTGCGAGGACAAGCCGCGTGCTATAACGCGGAAATGCGAATCCCCGTAGCCCTCCCGCCCGAGCTCCTCGAACGCATCTCGGAATATCGCCGCCGCGAAGGGGGAATCCGGCGGGAGCCGCTCGTCGAGGCGGTCCGGACGCTCTCCAGGATGTTCACCGGAGTCCGGCCGCTGGAGGCCGGATACCTTTCCCGCCGCGCCCTTCGCCGCGCCTACGTCTGCTATTACCTTCCCGTCAACTACGCCAAAGTCCGGATCGTCCTTCGCGAGTTGAAGACATTCGCCGCGCCGCCGGCGGAGCCCAGGGTCCTGGACTTCGGAGCCGGGCCCGGCACGGCGTCGCTGGCCGCCGCGGACGAACTGGACCATCCGCGGTTGACGCTCGTGGACGTCGTCGACGAGGCCCTGGATGACGCGGAGTTCCTCCTCAACCGGCCCTTCGAGCGCGCCGCCGATCCGCCGACGGGGCCGTTCGATCTCATCCTCGCTTCGAACGTGCTCGCGGAGCTTCAGGATCCGGCGCCGGTGCGCCGGCTCCTGGACGCGGCCCTCGCGCCCGGGGGGTACCTGGTCGTCGTCGATTCCGCGCTGCCGGCGGCGGCCCGGCGGGTCATGGTCTGGCGCGACGAACTGGTCGCGGCGGGGTACCGGATCGCGGCGCCGTGCCTGGGGGCGGTTTCGTGTCCGATGCGCCGCCACGGCGATCTCTGGTGCCACCAGGACATGCCGTGGGATCAGCCCCGGGGATTGGGGGAGCTCGACCGCGAGCTGGGGTTCGACAAGGGATCGCTCAAGTTCTCGTACCTGATCGTGACGCGGGCCGGGGCGTCGCTCGAGGGACCGGGCCGCTGGCGGGTCGTGTCGAACCTGCACCGCTCGAAGGGGAAGGCCTGGGCGTGGCTGTGCGGGGCGAAGGAGGACCTGGTGCGCGGGGAGCTGCTCACGCGCCGCCGGATTCCCGAGTTCGAGCGGGCGCGCCGCGGCGATGTCCTGGAGATTTCGCCGGACCCCGCGGGCCGGTTCGTAGAAGGTACCCGGATCCAACCCTTTACCGGACCTTAACCGAACGTTGACGACCCCGTGGGAGGCTGGTCTAATCGCCCGCATGTTCCGGCTCATCCCCCGCGAGGAGAGTTTCTTCGTGCTCTTCGAGGGGGCCGCGAAGAACGTCCACGAAGGCTCGCTGGCGATGCTGGAGTTCCTCGAGACCTTCAACGACCCCGCCGAGCGCGCCAAGCGGATGAAGGACATCGAGCACGCCGGCGACCGCATCACCCACGACACGATCGAGCGGCTCAACCGGACCTTCATCACCCCGATCGACCGCGAGGACATCCACGAGCTCGTCTCGCGGCTCGACGACATCCTCGACCTCATCGACACCACGATGAACCGGATGGTCCTGTACAAGATCGAGCGCCCGACCGAGGACGCGCTTCTTCTCGCGCGCTGCCTCCGCCACGCGACGGCCCTCATCCTCGAGGCGATGCCCCTGCTCCGGGACATGAAGAACGGGCCCGAGATCCTCAAGCGGTGCGTCGCCATCCACGGACAGGAGAACGAGGCGGACCGGATCGAGCAGCACGCCCTCGCCTCCCTCTTCGACAACATGCACGAGGCCGTCGAGATCATCAAGTGGAAGGACATTTACCAGGATCTCGAGACCGCGACCGACCGGTGCGAGGACGTCGCCAACGTCCTCGAGGGGATCGTCCTCAAAAATGCCTGACCTTTGGGTCGTCGCGGCGATCATCACGCTGGCCCTCGCGTTCGACTTCGTCAACGGATTCCATGACGCGGCGAACTCGATCGCGACCATCGTCTCCACGCGCGTCCTGAAGCCCCACTGGGCCGTCGTGTGGGCCGCCTTTTTCAACTTCGTCGCCTTCCTTCTCTTTCCCCTCGGGGTGGCCGCCACGATCGGCAAGGGCGTGGTGCTCCAGGAGTTCGTGACCATCCCGATCGTGACCGCGGGCCTGGCGGGGGCCATCGCCTGGGATCTCATCACCTGGTGGGGCGGGATCCCGACGAGCTCCTCGCACGCCCTCGTGGGCGGGTTCGCGGGGGCCGCGGTCGCCGCCTCGGGTTTCAAGGCCCTCGTCCTCGGGGGCATCGCGAAGATCGGCGCCTTCATTCTCGTCGCGCCCCTGATGGGAATGGCGATCGGGTTCCTGATCATGGTCGCCACGTACTGGATCTTCCGCTCGTTCACCCCGGCGCGGGTGGGGGGCCTCTTCCGCCGGCTCCAGCTCGTCTCCGCGGCCGCGTACAGCCTGGGACACGGCGGCAACGACGCTCAGAAGACGATGGGGATCATCCTGGCCGTCCTGATCGCGTCCGGCTTTCTCGGCCGGCGGGACGAGGTGCCCTTCTGGGTCGTCCTGATGTGCCACGCGGCGATGGCCCTTGGAACGATGGCGGGCGGCTGGCGGATCGTGAAGACGATGGGCCAGAGAATCTGCCACCTCCAGCCCGTCCACGGGTTCTCCGCGGAGACCGGAGGCGCCATCTGCCTCTACATCGCGACGTGGCTCCACATCCCGGTGAGCACGACCCACACGATCACCGGGGCGATCGTCGGCGTCGGCGCGACGCGCGGCCTGCGGGCGGTGCGGTGGGGCGTGGCGGGGCGCGTCGTCTGGGCGTGGATCCTGACCATCCCGGCGAGCGCCCTCGTCGCGGCGGCGTGCTGGTGGGGGTTCTCCCTCGCGGGCTGGAAATAACGCCCGCCCAGCTATACTCCACTCCCGGAATGAGATTGAACCTCCCGGTCCTGGTCGGCGGCTCGGTCATCGCCGTCGGGCTCGCCGTGCTGATCCTCTGGAAACCCGAGCGGCCGCCGGAAGATCTGGCCCGGCCCGCGGTCGAGCGTCTCCGGGGCCTCCTCCGGGGGCAGGGCAAGGCGGAAGGGCGCGATTTCGTCATCGCCCCGCCGATCCTCCTCCGCCGCGCCGAGGATGAAATCATCGTCCGGCTCGACGTTCAGTTGTCGACCGGCGAGATCCGCCGCGAGTACGACCGGCTGCGTCCCGGGCGGGACGGGTGGGAATTCGACCGGGAGCTCACCCGGGATTTCCAGGAGTACGTCGACCGCGAACAGAAGGCCATCTGCGGCCGGCTGGGAAAGGAGCTCGCGAACCGTTACCACGGGGCGGTCGACATCCCCGCGGAGCGCGTGCGCATCAAGGCGAAGCTCGCCGAGAAGCCGGGCGATGGCGGGAATCCGGCCCGGCTTGTCGGCCGCGTCGAGATCCGGTTCCTCGACGCCGGCGAGGGGCTGTGGGTGGAGGACTTCAGCCTGGTGAACGGGCAATGGGTCTCCGAGGGGGGGACGCTTTTTGACAAGGGCCCGGGCTCACCATGACTTCCGCCATCGATTGGATCACCTTCGACTGTTACGGAACCCTCATCGACTGGGACCGGGGGGTCCACACTTTTCTCACCAGCCTTCTCATCCAGAAGCGGGTCTCCGTGCCCGTCGACGAAGTGATGCGGTCGTGGCAGGCGTTCCAGTTCAAGATGGTCCAGGAGCCCTTCCGGCGGTACCGCGTCGTCCTCGGAGCGAGCCTGGAGGAAGCGCTGCGCCGTTTCAAGGTGAGCTACGACCCGGACGACGGCCACCGGTTCGCCCACGCCATGGGATCGTGGAGGCCCTTCAAGGACGTGGCCGAGGGGCTCGCGCGGTTGAAACGGAAATTC
>DASXTT010000204.1:0-3632 GCA_036505255.1 Planctomycetota bacterium
ATTGGAGTAGGTGAGCTCGAGCCACTCCGTGTCCGCGTCCTGTTCCCTCGAGGCCCACGCCGTCCGGCAGTCGCCCGCGACCGGAGTGTCCGGCGGGCCCGTCGCCCGCGCGGCCGCCCAGTCCGGATTTCCGAACTCCGACGAAGCCGCCGCCCCGGAAGCCCATTGCCGGATCCACAGGCTCTCGCCGAGCGTCCGCACAACCTGACGCAGCCGGCGCGAGGCCTCCGGCGGTAGTCCGGCATCCATTTCCCGCAGCACGCGCCCGGCAGGAGGGCCGAGCTCCAGCAGAGCCTTGGCGGCGGCCTCACGCACCCCGATGTCCTCGTGGTCGAGATCGGCGATCAGGCGCCGCGCCGTCTCCCGGATGAATCCTTCCTCGCGTCTCCGCGCCTTCTCCGCCTCCCGCTCCAGGGCGAAGGACTCGCGATGTCGGGCCTCGGCGGCCGGATACTCTCCGCGCGCGAAGTGCTCCAGGGCCTGCTGTCTCAGCTGCGCGGACCGCGCTTCCATCTCCGCGATCCGGCCCCGCAAGGTCTCGAGATCGCCGACCGCCGCCTCCGCGGGGGCGGGCGCCGCAGGGTTGGATGAAGGAGCGGAGGAGGGGGCCGCGGCCGTCCGGCACCCCGCCGCGAGCGCCAGGACCAAGAGCGCGATCCGGACCATCGGCCGTGCCTTCGTCAATGCGGGTGGACGTGCCCGATCTCCCCGGCCGGCTCGTGCTCGTGCTCGCAGTGAAGCTTCTCGGCGGGGCGGACCTCGAACTGCAGGGTCGCGTGGTTGATTTCGAACCGATCGTCGAGCAGGTGCTGGAGCCGGTGGCACAGCTCCTCCGTCTTGGAGACCTCGAGATCGCGCTTCAGGCAGACGTGGGCCGTCAGCGCGTACATCCGCGAGGTGATCGTCCAGATGTGCAGGTCGTGGATGTCCGCGACCTCCTCGTCCTCCCGCAGCGCCGCCCTCACCTTTTCGAGATCGACGTGGGCGGGGACCGCCTCGAGGAGGATCCGGACGGACTGCCGTACGAGCCCGAGGCTCCAGGCCAGGATCATCACGGAGATGAGGACCGCCGCCGCGGGGTCGGCCCAGAGCACGCGGTCCCCGAGGACCGCGATCAGGACGCCGGCCGCGATGACGCCGACGGAGGAGAGCGAGTCGGCGAGCATGTGCAGGAAGGCGCCCCGGATGTTCAGGTCGTGCTTCGAGTGATGGTGGAGGAAGGCGGCGCTCAGGAGATTGACGAGCAGCCCGACGGCGCCCACGGCGAGCATCAGCGGCAGCTTCACCTGCACGGGGTGGAGCCACCGGTCCACCGACTCCCAGATGATGTAGCCCGCGATGGGGATGAGGAGGAGCCCGTTCAGGAAGGAGGCGAGCACCTCCAGCCGCCAGTTGCGGAACGTCTTCTCGGGGCCGGCCGGCCGGACCGCGACCAGGATCGCCGCGTAGCTCAGGAGGATCGCCCCGAAGTGGGTGAGCATGTGGAAGGCGTCGCCGAGCAGCGACATCGAGCCGCTCAGGAGGCCGCCGATGATTTCGGCGACCATCGTGGCGCCGGTCAGGAGGAGGACCAGGAGGAGGCGGCGCCTTTCGCCCCGGCGCATGCCGGGCGCGGCTTCCGGGGCCTCCGGGGGCCGGGGATGATGATGCTGCTGGCCCATGAGGACATTATCCCAGCTTTCAGGGATCAGCGGTCAGCATTCAGCCGCCCGACTCATGACTTCCCGGGGGTTCGTTGTTGTTGACCAGAAGGGGTCGTCCGCGGCCGCGGAAAGAAGTAGAGTAGAGGAACCTCATGGCCCACCCGTCGTTACACTCTGAGGAACGGCCCTTCGACCCGGGCGCGCTCTCCGACAACGACCTGATGACGCGCTTGAAAGAGGCGCCGCCGTCGGAGGTGGCCGCCGGGTTCGAGGTGATCGTCCACCGGTACAAGAACGCGATCGTGTCGTTCCTCTTCCGGTACGTGGGGGACCCGCGCACGGCGGAGGACCTGGCCCAGGAGGCCTTCCTGCGGGTCTTCCGGAAAATCGGGGAGTACAACAGCACGGCGAAGTTCTCGACCTGGCTGTACACGATCGCGTCGAACCTGGCGAAGGACGAGTTCAAGCGGCGCGCCCGCCATCCCGCGGGATCCCTGGACTGGGAAGGGGGCAAGGGCGCCGACACGACGCGGAACGTGCCCCAGGCGATGGCCGCCGAGGGGCCGGAGCCCGAGGAGGAGATGGAGCGGGGCGAGGCGCGCGACCGCGTCGCCGCCGCGCTCAAGCTCCTGAAGGAGGACGATCGGGAGATCCTGGTCCTGAAGGACGTGCAAGGCCTGGCCTACGACGAGATCGTCCGCATCCTGAGCCTCCCCATGGGGACGGTGAAATCGAGGATCTCGCGGGCGCGGCTGGCCTTCAAGGACGTCTGGAAACGGCTTGGGTCTTCTTCGGGAGAAGCGTGATGAAACCTTATACGGGATGGATGGCCTTCGCGGCGCTCCTCGGCGTCGTCGCGGGCTTCGGCGCGGGGCGGTTCGAGCGCACGGCCGAGGCGCAGTCCGTCGACAACAAGACGACGCGGTGGCTCGCCTCGGCGGTCTCCATGGGCGGCGGCCAGGACGCCTTCGTGCTCTTCGACAGCCAGACGAACCGCCTCGTGGCCTACACGGTCACCGCGAGCAAGAGACTCGAGGTCCTCGCCGTCCGCGAGGTCAGCTACGACGTCCGGATGGTCACGTGGGGGAAGCAGGAGCCCACGGTGCAGGAGATCAAGGACGCGTGGGAGAAGTCGGAGCGCGAGCGCGCCGACCGCGAGAAGGAAAAGGAACCCAAGGGGCCGGACCACAAATGAACTGCGGCGAACACCAGGAGTTCTTCAGCGACCTCTACGACGGGAATCTCCCGGCGGACCGCGGGCGCGAGCTCGAGGCCCACCTCGCGGGCTGCGCCGACTGCCGGGGGGAGTACGAGGCGTTTTCGGCGTCGCTGAAGGCGCTCCAGGAGGCGGGCGAACGTGTCGTGCCGGAGGCCTTCGTCCGCCGCGTGATGGACTCCGCCCGCGGGGAGTCGGAGCGCCAGGTCCTCTACCAGAACACCGGATTGCGCCGCCCCTCGACGCGCCGGCTCATCGCTCCCAGGCGCGGCGCCCTGTGGGCCATCCCCGCGCTCGCCGCGTGCGCCGTTGTCGCCTTCGCCGTCGGATATTTCATCCAGAAGCAGGCGGGCGACCGGGCCATCGACGAACTGAAGGACCGGTTCGCGAAAGCGCCGCAGGTCGACCATGGTCCGATCGCCGCCCCCGAGGAAGGCGTCGTGTGGGAGAAGAACCAGCGCTTTCCAGTCGCGGAGTACTTTCCCCGCTGGCTCGAGAAAACCGGCTACGTGAAGTACGGCAACAGCTGGATCCCCAAAGAGATCCGGGACCGCCTCGAGCGCGGCGAAGCGCTGATCGACGGGAAGTGGGTGGCCGCCAAGGAAGAAATCGCCCGGGGTGTGAAAGAGGAGCTGGCCAAGGTCACCGGCACGCCCGACACCAAGGCGATCGAGGATCGGGTCATCGAGAAACTCGGCCTCGTCCGGCGGGGGGACGGGTACATGTCCAAGGCCCTGGCCGAGGCCCTCGACCGCGGACTCGTCGTGTCGCCC
>DASXTT010000205.1:0-9028 GCA_036505255.1 Planctomycetota bacterium
CGCCGCCGCCGCGGCGCGGGCGATCGCCGTCGTCCCGCAGGACGCCGCGATCGAATTCGAGTTCCTCGTCGAGGAGCTGGTGCTGATGGGGCGCCATCCGCACCTGGGGAGGTTCGACGTCGAGTCCGATCGCGACCGGGCGGCGGCCCGGAGCGCGATGGAGCGGACCGGCGTCTGGGAATTGAAAGACCGTCCCGTCACCGAGCTCTCGGGCGGCGAACGCCGGCGCGTCTTCCTCGCCCGCGCCCTCGCCCAGGAGGCGAGGCTCCTCCTGCTCGACGAGCCGACGGCCCACCTCGACCTGCACTTCCAGGTCGAAACGCTCCGCATCGTGCGCGCCCACGTCGCGGCCGGGGGCGCCGCCGTGGCGGTGCTCCACGACCTCAACCTGGCGGCCGCCTGCGCGACGCGCCTCGTCCTTCTCAAGGAGGGCCGGGTCGCCGCCGACGGGCCGACGGCCGGGATGCTCGACGAGGGACGCCTGAAGGCGGTCTTCGGGCCCGACGTGATCGTGCGGCCCCATCCGGACGGGGGCCCGCTCGTGCTTCCGGGGCGCCCATGAAGAAGCTCGCCGTTCTCTTGATGTTGGCGGCCGCGGGATGCCCCGCGTCGCCTGGAAATCCTCCGGTTCGGGTCGTGCGCGATCTCGCGGGTCGCAGCGTCGAGGTTCCGGTCCGCGTCGCCCGCATCGTCTCGATCGTCCCCAGCGCGACGGAGCTTCTCTTCGCGGCGGGCGCGGGCGATCTCGTCGTCGGCGTCACGACGTGGTGCGAGTATCCGCCCGAAGCGAAACAGCGGGCGAAGATCGGCGACATGCGGGTCAACTACGAGGCGGTCGTCGCGCTCAAGCCCGACCTCATCGTTTCGTCGCACGATCTTGCGGAACGGTCCAACGAACAGCTCCGCGCGCTCGGCCTGCGGGTGCTGTGCGTCGATCCAAGATCCCTGTCCGACATCGGGACCGCGCTGCGGCTCCTTGGAGACGTCACGGGCCGGAAGGAGGCCTCGGAGAAGGCGGCCGCGGAATTCGACCGGCGCGTGTCCGGGGTCCTGCGTCGCGTCACGACCGTGACCCGCCGTCCCACGGTCTACCTCGAAGCGAGCTCCCAGCCCCACGCCGCGGCGCCGGGGATGACGGCGGACGAGATCATCCGGCTCGCGGGCGGGACGAACGTCATCACCGAGTCGCACGCGGGGAAGTGGATCCCGATCTCGTGGGAACTTGTGCTGGCGCGCGACCCGGAGTTCGTGATTGTCGCGCACGATTACGAACCCTGCCCCTGGGACCGGCCGGGATGGTCCGGGCTCCAGGCGTCGAAGAAAGAACACTTCCGGTTCGACAAGGCCGAGTTCCTGTTTCCGACGCCGCGGCTCGCGAACGGGCTCGAGCGCCTGGCGCGGACGCTCCACCCCGAGTGCTTCGATGAGAAGAATCGGTAGCGGCGCGGCGATCACGATCGGCGCGGCCGCGCTGGCGGCCGTGGTCGGGCTCTCGATCGTGTGGGGCTCTTCGGGATGGTTCGGCACGGAGACGATCCTCTGGCAGCTCCGCTTTCCGCGCGCGCTGCTGGCGGCGGGGGTCGGCGCGGCGCTGGCGACGGCGGGGGCGGTATTCCAGGGGCTTTTCCGCAACCCGCTCGCGGACCCGTTCGTGGTCGGGGTATCCGGCGGCGCGGCGCTCGGCGCGGTGACGGCGATCGTTCTCGGCCTGAGCGTCTCCTGGCTCGGCATGGCGCCGGTGGCCGTGTGCGCGTTCGGCGGGGGCCTCGGGGCGGCGCTCCTCGTCTACCGGCTCGCGCGGGTGCGCGGACGGGTGCCGATCGCGACGCTCCTCCTCGCCGGGTTCGCCGTCGGGTCGCTCGCCTCGGCGCTCCTGTCGATCCTCCTCATGACCCACACGCGCAACTTCGGGGACATCATGCTCTGGCTCATGGGAAGTTTCGCGCAGACGGACTCCTGGGCGCGGCTCGCGGTGATGCTCCCCGCGGCGGGGGCGGCGCTCGCGATGGCCCTCGCCCACGCGCGGGACCTCAACCTGTTCCTCCTCGGCGAGGAGTCGGCGCGCCATCTCGGGGTGGAGGTGGAGCGCGCGAAGGGGACCCTGCTCGCGGCGGGCGCGGTGGCGACGGCCGCGGCGGTGGCGTGCGCGGGAATCATCGGGTTCGTGGGGCTCGTCGTCCCCAACCTCGCGCGGGCGCTCGTGGGGCCCGACCACCGGCGGATGCTCCCCGTGAGCGCCGTCCTGGGCGCGGTGCTCGTCGCGGCGGCCGACTTCGCCGCGCGGTCACTCCTGCGCGGCGCGGAGCTTCCGGTGGGGGCGATCACGGCGGTGGCGGGAGCACCGTTCTTCCTGATCGTGTTGCGAAGAAAGGCTCGTGGATAAAGGGTGCGCTTCCGGCTACCGGCTTCCTGCTTCCCGCCGGAAGCCGGAAGCAGGCCGCAGGCGGCGAGGGGCTGACCCATGAAAGTCCTTCTGTCTTGGAGCAGCGGGAAAGACAGCGCGTGGACGCTTCACGTCCTGCGGCGGGCTCCCGGCGTCGAGGTCGCGGGGCTCCTGACCACGGTCAACGAAGCCTTCGGCCGGGTGGCCATGCACGCCGTGCGCGTGGAGCTCCTCGAGGCGCAGGCCGCCGCGGCGGGCGCGCCGCTCTGGAAGGTCCCGATCCCGGATGCGTGTACCAACACACAATATGAGGCGGCGATGTCCGTGGTCCTGGAGCGGGCGCGGGGTGAGGGGATCGAAGCGGTCGCGTTCGGGGATCTTTTCCTGGAGGACGTCCGCGCGTACCGCGTGGAGCGGATGCGCGGCACGGGGATCGAGCCGCTCTTCCCCATATGGGGGACGCCGACGGCCCGGCTGGCCCGGGACATGGTGGCCGCGGGGCTCCAGGCGCGGCTGACGTGCGTCGATCCGCGCGCGCTCGACCGCTCCTTCGCGGGCCGCGCGTTCGACGGCCGCCTGCTCGACGACCTGCCTGCGGGGGTCGACCCGTGCGGCGAGCGCGGGGAGTTCCACACCTTCGCGTGGGCGGGGCCGATGTTTGCGCGACCCGTGCCGGTGCGGGTCGGCGAGATCGTCGAGCGCGGCGGGTTCGTCTTCGCGGATCTGCTACCGGATCAGGTAGAACCAAGTCGTCGCGGCTAGGAGGGCGATCGCGGCGGTCACGCCGAGAAATCCCGACCGCTCGCGGTAGATCGTCTCGCGGATCGTGTTGGGCGCGGGGTAGGCGAACGCCGGCCCGAGCTCTCGGGGAATCCACCGGGGCACCTTCCCCCGATAGGCCTCGTACTCCCAGCCGATCCGCTCGTGCAGCCCCTTCTCCTCGCAGAGCGCGACGATGTGGAAGTGGATGAAGAGAAGCGCCACGAGCGCCGGCGCGTACCACGGAAGGCACGCGCAGAGCGCGAATCCGCCCGCGATCAGGACGTTGGCGACGTACAGGGGGTTGCGCATGATCGCGTACGGCCCCGAGATGATGAGAGGGCGGGTCTTCTCGGTGCGGGTGCGCGCGCTCCGGCCGATGTGACGGATGGCCCAGAGCCGGAACCAGGCGCCGATCGCGACGACTCCCAGGCCGACGCCCCACCAGAGCATCCAGCGGGGAGACCGTCCCGGAAGCGGCGCGAGAAGCGCCAGGTAGAGCGGCAGGGGAATCCATCCGCGGTATCGGAAGTATTTCTGCGCGAAGGTTTCGCCGGAGGCCATCCGGCGACACTCTACGGAAGCGGTGCGGACGTGTCTATAATGCCGCTTTCCCGGGAGACCGAATGAGACCCGTCCTGCTGGGCGCCGCCGTCCTCATGGCCGGCTGCGCCTCCGCGACGCCGCGCGTCGAGACCGGACTCGACGCCCTCACCCCCGACCTGCTTCGAGGCTACCTGACCTACCTCGCGAGCGACGAGCTCGAGGGGCGCTGCGCGGGATTCCCCGGGAACGACCGGGCGACGGAATTCATCGCGGAGCGGTTCCGCGAGGCGGGACTCGTGCCCGTCGGGGACCCCGGCCCGGACGGCCGCCCCACGTACTTCCAGCATTTCAAGATCCGCCGCGGCGAGCTGACGACGCGCAACTGCGCGGGGCTCCTGAAGGGCGGCGAACTTCCGGACGAGATCGTCGTTCTTGGCGCCCACCACGACCACGTCGGCCGCAAGGGCCAGCACCGGGCGGGCCAGCTCGGAGAATCGACCAAGGAGGACGAGATCTGGAACGGCGCCGACGACAACGGCTCCGGAACGACCGCGCTCCTCGGGGTCGTCCGCGCCTTCGCCGCCTCCAGCGCCCGGCCACGGCGGTCCCTCCTCTTTCTGACCTTCAGCGCGGAAGAGTGGGGCCTCCTCGGTTCCCGCCATTACGTCGCCCATCCGCTCCTCCCCCTCGAGCGGACCGTCGCCATGTTCAACATGGACATGGTGGGGCGGACCGACACGCCCGACGCCGCCAACGGCTACGGCCTGGCCACCGCCGCCGGCGGACTCTTCCGGACGATCCTGAAACAGGCGGGCGACCGGGCCGGACTGGCGCTCAACCTCGACGACAGCTTCGGCGACGGCAGCGACCACGTATCGTTCTTCGCCAAGGGCATCCCCATCATCGGCCTCTCCGAGCGCGGCCCCTGCCCGGACTACCACCGGGTGAGCGACCACGCGGAAAAGATCGACTACGCGACGATGGCGCGCATCGGACGCGCCGCCGCGATGGCCCTCCGCGATCTCGCCGACATTCCGGAGCGGCCGAGACGGAACCCGGACTTCAAGCGCCCCAAGGCCGCGGAACCCGTCTCCCCCCGGCTCGGCGCCTACCTCGAGTCCGTCGAAGGCGCGGCCCTGGCGAAGCTCGGCCTCGGCGAGGGTGTCGGCGCGCTCTCCGTCAACGGCGTGGTCGAGGGCTCGGTGGCCGAAGCCCACCGGCTCAAGGAGGGCGATATCCTGATTTCTCTCGCCGGCGAGCCCTTCAAGATGGACGCCCCGCGCGAATCCCTGATCCAGGCCCTGTCGAAGGTCGTCCGGGCCGAGCCCGTGCCGGCGGAACTCTTCCGGGGCGGCTCGCGCGTCACGGTGACCCTCATCTGGCCCGCCACCGAGGCCGACACGAAGGTGAAGGAACTGATCAACCGGCTTCCCCCGGGAGGCGATCCCGCACTCGAGAAGGAAATCGCCGATTTCGGAGAGGCGGCGGAAGCCCGCGCGCGCCGCCTTTCCGGCGATATCGGGCGGCGCGTCCGGACGGGGGTCGCGATCCGCCGCCGCGCGGACGCCCTGCCGCAGGTGTGGGGGACGCGGCGCTACCTGCTGCGCGACGCCGAGGGCCGCGAGATCGGCGCCCTCCGCATGACCGTGACGCGCGTGAAGGAGGAGAAGGGCGAGCCGATCCGGATCGAGTGCGACCAGCACCTCAACGGCCACGCGATGGGCCAGGATATCCTCTGCGCGCGCGACAGCCGGCTGTCGCTGATCCGGTTCCGCCGGACGGCGGACGGCGAGACGCGGGAAAAAACCTTCGACGCCGCGGAGCCCCCGCCGAACCGGACCGCGCACCTCGCGATGATGCTGATCGCCGGAACTCTGCCCGAGGAGTATCGGGGCGTGGCGGTGCACGGCGAGGAGGGGCGCGAGGACGAACCCGCCTCCCTCGAGCTGGCCGGCCCCGGCGATTTCGAGATGGGGGGAAAGAAGATCGCGGCGACGCGCGTGATCAAGAAGGACGTGGGCGGCGGAACCATGAGTGTGTGGGTCGACGCCGCGGGCGTGGTCCTCATGATCGAAGGGCCGGCGGGTCGCGTGGAGCTTCTCCCTGAGGAGCCGGGGCCCCGCAAATGATCCTCATCGTCAAGGTGGTCATCCTGGTGGGTCTGATCAAGCTTCTTCTCGCGACGGAGAAACCCGTCTTGTGCGCGGGGATCTACAGCGCGGGCGTCGCCCTGCTCATGTTGGGATTCGGAATTCCCTTCGGGTTCGTCTACCTGCGGGCGGGCGGGGCCTTCATCCTCGCCTGGCTTTACTTTGCGGGCCTGAACGCGACCGAAGGGACGAAGCTCTTCTGGGTGATCCTGATCGGCGGCCTGCTCATCGGCCTCGTGTAGCCCGCCGGAACGCCCGCGACGCCAGCTCGAGCGACCGGTCGTAACGGTACTGGATGTTCATGTGGGTGTCGTCGAACTCCTCGACGACGTGCTTGATCTCGAGCGCCTTCGCCTTCCGGCTGAAAATCCGCATCCCGTGGTGGAGGTTGAAGTCGTCGCGCGTCCCGCAGTCGAGGAACAGCAGGGAGAGCTTCTTCAAGTTGCGCGCGTACCTCCCGATGATGTGCACCGGATCCCAGGCAAGCCAGCGACGCCACACGTCGTCGCGCAATTCGCCCGTCGCCTCGTCGATGGGCAGGTCGAACCCGAGTTTCGATTTCGGATTGGGCGAGTAGCACGACGCCATCGCGAGGGTGTTGATCGCGGGGAAGAGCGACATCTCCATCCGCTTGGGCCGGCGCTCCCAGTCGCGGATGAACCCCGCGCACGACCCGTGCTTCCGGTACGCGTCCTGGGCTTTCGGGAAATCGGGGAGGTAGCAGTAGAGGAAGTACATGTCGCCGCTCGTGCAGCAGACCACGCCGAACGTCTCCGGGTGGCGCATCCCCTGCACGATGGCGCCGTACCCGCCGCTCGACTTGCCCATCACCGCCCGCGTCCGGGGGCCGGCGAGGGTCCGGTATTCCCGGTCGATGTGCGGGACGAGCTCCTTCACGAGGTGGTCCTCGTACCGGCCCGTCGCCGTCGAGTTGAGGTACTGGCTCCCCCCGTACCGCGTGAAGCAGTCGGGCATCACGACGATCGACTCGACCATCCGCCGCTCCGCGGTCAGCCGGTCGCACCGCTCCGCGAAGGTCTCGGACCAGGGAAGGCGGTTCTGCATCATCTCGCCCGAGCCGGTGAAGCCGGCGAGCAGGTAGATGACGGGGTACCGCTTCACCCCCCGGCCGTACGACGGGGGGAGATAGACCGGGACCCGCCGCACGTGCGGGTCTCCGAGCGGATTCCCGCGGAGGACGCGGCTGTCGATCAAATCGGGGACGATGGTTCCTGGCATTTCTATTCACCTTCTCGTTGAGCCACCTCGATCCGGCCCACTCGCAGCGCTCAGCCGACAGCGGTCGGCAATCAGCGTCAGAAGCTGACAGCGGATTGCTCTCAGCTGGTGATCGCTGATTGCGGACCGCTTCTGAAGCCGGCCGCGGATCGCTGCCGCCTGAGCGCTTTACCCCCCGGGAGGTTCCTGGTTCAGCTTGAGCGCAAGCAAGCGCAGCTGGGTCATCTCCTCGATCGCGTACCGGACCCCCTCGCGGCCGAGCCCCGACGCCTTCTCGCCGCCGTAGGGCATGTGATCGACCCGGAACGTGGGCGCGTCGTCGACGATGACGCCGCCCACCTCGAGCGCCTCGAACGCGCGGAAGATGCGGCCGGCGTCGCGGGTGAAGAGGCCGGCCTGGAGGCCGAAGGGCGAGTCGTTCACCTGTCGCAGCGCCTCCTCGAAATCGCGGTAGGGATAGAGGTTGACCACGGGGCCGAAGACCTCGCACTCGTGCACCTTCATGGAGGGCGACACGTCCGTCAGAACGGTCGGCGCGTAGAAACGGCCGTCGCGCCGCGCCCCGCAGAGCGCTTTCGCGCCCCCGGCCAGCGCTTCGGCCACCCATGATTCCACCCGCGCAGCCGCCGCGTCGTCCAGCATCGGCCCGAGATCGACCGCCTCGTCGAGCGGGTTCCCGAGCTTGAGCGCCTTCGCGCGCTCCACGAACCGCCGCGCGAAGTCGGCGTAGACCGGCTCGTGGACGTAGATCCGCTTGACCGAGATGCAGACCTGGCCCGAGTAGGCGAAGGCGCCCGCGACCATCCGCTCGAGCGCGCGCTCGAGGTCCGCGTCCTCGTGGATCACGACGGCCGCGTTGCCGCCGAGTTCGAGCAAGACGCGCTTCCGGCCCGCCTTCTCGCGGAGACGCCAGCCGACGTCCGGGCTCCCGGTGAAGGTGAGCAAGCGGAACCGGTCGTCCGCCACGAGGCGCTCCGCGTCGGAGGACGCCGCCGGGAGGACGCTGACGGCCTCGGGCGGCGCGCCCGCCTCGAGGAGGATCTCGCCGAGGAGCAGCGCCGTCAGCGGGGTGGCGCTCGCGGGCTTGTGGACGAAGGGATTGCCCGCGGCCAGCGCGGGCGCGAGCTTGTGGGCCGTCAGGTTGAGCGGAAAGTTGAAGGGGGTGATCGCGAGGACCGGTCCGAGCGGGAACCGTCTCGTGAGGCCGAGCCGACCCTCCGTGGCCGCCGTGACATCGAGGGGGATCACTTCCCCGCCGATCCGTCGCGCCTCGTCCGCGGAGGCCGAGAAGGTGTGGGCCGCGCGATCGACCTCCCCGCGGGCGAGCTTGATCGGCTTCCCCGCCTCGAGGGCGATGGTTCGGGCGATCTCCTCTTTGCGGCGAATGAGTCCGCCTGAAGCAGCTTGGAGCATTGAGTGGCGCGCGCCCGACGAAAGGCGGCGCGTCGTTTCGAACGCTCGCACCGTGGCGTCGGCGGCCCGCTCCAGCTCCGGGCGTCCGGCTTTCGCGACCTCGCCGATCACCTCTCCGTTGAAGGGGTTGCGGACGGTGATCGTCTCCGAGGAATCGGTCCACCGCCCCGCGAGAAGCATCTGGTGCCGGGTCGTCACGCCCTCACGCACGCATCACGCATAACGCATTGCGCATAACGGGCTACTCTAACAAGTCCCCTCCGTAATGCGTGATGCGTGATGCGTTATGCGCGCCTCTGGGATAAGATCGCGCCTCATGAAGCGGCTCGCACTTCTCGCGGCGATCCTCGTGGCGGGATGCGGGAAAGAGTCCGGTCCCGCCGCGCCCACCTCCTCAACCCCGACGACTCCTCAGGCGACCGCCGAGTCTCCCCGCGCCGCGGCCGACAGGATCCTGGCCGAGGCCGAGAAAGAGCGGACGCCGGCGCTTTACCAGGAGGCGGTGGAGAAATTTGATCAGGCCCTTGCGGCGAATGAG
>DASXTT010000206.1:0-8845 GCA_036505255.1 Planctomycetota bacterium
CCTCCTGCTCCCTGCTCCCTGCTCCCTGCTCCCTGCTTCCGACCGCCGGCAGGAGGCTGGAATCGGCAGGCCGCCGGAAGCAGGAAGCCGGCAGCTTTCTATCGTAAGATGCGTCCCGCATGGATTCGGTCGCCGCTCCTTGGTTTTCGCTCCGCCACACGCTGGAATCGGGCCAGTACTTCCGCTGGCGCCGGCTCGAGGAAGGGTACGAGGTGATCCGGCGCGACCGCGTCTTCCGCGTCCGTCAGGAGGGCGACCGGCTCCGGTTCGAGGGCGCGGACGCGGACTTCGTCCGCCGCTTCTTCGCTCTCGACCACGACCTGCCCGCGATTCACGCGGCGCTCGTCCGCGACCCCGTGCTGCGCGCGCCGCTCGAGCGGTATCGCGGACTCCGCATCCTCCGTCAGGACCCGTGGGAGTGCGTCGCCGCCTTCCTCACCTCGATGGCCTCGAACATTCCCCGGATCACCCGCAACGTGGAGGACATGGCGGCCGCGTTCGGGACGCCCCCCGCCTTTCCGCGCCCGGAGCAGATGGGGACCGAGGCCCAGCTGAGGGCGCTGCGCCTGGGCTTTCGGGCGCGCTACCTCGCGGGAGCGGCCCGGCTCGCGCGCGACGGGAGGCTCGACCGTCTCGCCGGGCGACCCCACGAGGAGGTTCGCGCGGAACTGATGGAGATTCCCGGGATCGCGGAGAAGGTCGCGGACTGCGTGGCGCTCTTCGCGTGCGGACGGCTCGAGGCCTTCCCCGTCGACACGTGGGTTCGCAAGACGATGCGGAAGCTTTATTTCCGGAACCGGCGGGCGACGGACCTGCGGATCCGCGAGTTGGCGCGGCGTCGATTCGGCCCGTACGCGGGCTACGCCCAGCAATACCTGTTCATCGCCGCGCGCGAGGACGGGGTCAAGGGGAGTCGGCCGGCCGCCCTCCCAGCTTGACCTTCGTCTTTTTCGAGGCGCCTTCCCGGCGGTAGGTGATCTCGACTTCGTCCCCTTCGCGCAATTCCATGATCACGCCCCGCAGGCCGTCGAAGGAATCGGTCGTGACGGCCCCGATCATGAGGATCACGTCGCCCACTTGGAACCCGGCTTTCTCGGCGGCGCCCCCGGCGATGAGGGAGGTGATGGAGACTCCCGCGTCCGCGCCCTCGAGGGTGTCCCCCGTGATGCCGAGGAATCCCGGGTTCCCCTTCCGCGGCTCCGCGGGTTTCGGCCACCCCGGCGAAGCCCCGCCGCCGCCCCAGAGCCTCACCGACCCGTCGGAGCCGGCGAGGGCGAGGTAGCGGCCGTCGGGGGTGAACGCCGCCTGGGTCACCGGGCCCCCGTCGAATTCCCGGAGCCGCCGACCGGTCCGCGGATCCCAGATCCGGACGACGGACCGGACGTCGACCGCCGCCATCAGCAGGCCGTCGCGGGAGAACGCCACCGATTGCGTCCCCGGAACCGTGTCCGCGAGCTCCAGCGTCTGGCGTCCCGACCGGTCGAAGAGGCGGATCCGGGAGTCCTGCGCCGCGTGCACCACCGTGGAGCTGTCGGGCGAGAATCCGAGGAAGGCGGCCTGGGGGCCGACTCCGGAGAACGTTCCCGTCGCTTCGCCGCGCTCCGCGTCGAAGATCCGGACCTGGGAATCCCAGCCGTGGCAGACAAGGAATCTGCCGTCCGGGGACCACGACGGTTGACCGGCTTGCCCGGTGTTGGGTTCGACCAGCGTCCTCACTTCCTCCCCGGTCGCGGCGTTGAGAATCCTCAGCGACTGGTCCCGCTTCAGCACCGCGATCCGCCGGCCGTCGGGGCTCAGGTCGAATCCGAAGGGCAGCGGCCAGACATCCTGGATGGAGCGGATCTCCGTGCCCTTCTCGACATCGAGGAGCCGGATCGCCTGGCGGTTCGGGCTCAGCCCGGCGACGACGGTTCCGTCCGAGGAGAGATCGATCCGCCCGCGGAAGAAGGCTCCCGCGAGCGTCCGGACCGCCCGCCGCGTGGGGAGGTCCCAGACCGACAGCGTTCCGTTCACGTCGAGGGCCACGAGCCGGCGGCCGTCGCGCGAGAAGGCGATGGAGCTGACGGCGGATTTCGAAACCTGCAGCGCGCCGAGCGGGCGCGCCGTGGCGACCCGGAACAGTTCGCCGCGGGGCGTGACGTCCGCCAAGAGCAGCGCGGCCAGGATCCACGCGCGGGCCACGGGTTACTTTCCCCCTCCGGGCGGGCGGGAGATTCCCGTCGCGCGCGGTCCGAAGATTCTCATCGTTCCGTCGGCTCCCTGGGCCAGGACGCGGCCGTCGAAGGTGAACTCCAGGGGCCCGTCGGGCACCAGCCCCTCGCCGACCGCGGCCACGTCGGCCCCCGTGGCGGCCTCCCAGAAGTGAAGCTTCCCGCCGGCGTCGATGGCCGCGACGTACCGTCCGTCGCGGGTGAAGCCCAGGTAGCCCCGGCCTCCCATCGCGGCGGCGCCTCCGACGCGACGCAGCTCCTTCCAGGTGCGGGCGTCCCAGATCACGATCCCCGAGGCTCCGCCCGCCGCCATGAATCTTCCGTCCGAGGAGAAGCGGTACTCCGGGACCCAGCCGATCCCGGCATCGATCACGGTCACCGCGCCCGTCTCGAGGCTGATCGCGTGGAAGCCCGCCCCGGGGCCGCTCACGACGACGTTGCGCCCGCGGTGGTCGAACTCCACGGTCGGCACCATCCCGCCCGTGGCCAGGGAGACCGACCGGACCTCCCGGCCCGTGGAGATTTCGATCACCTTGACCGTGCCGTCGCGGCTACCGCCGGTAGCCAGAAGTTTGCCATCCGGGCTGATGGCGAGCGCTCACGTGTAGCCCGTGTGGGGGGTGAACGAGGCGATCTCCTTCCGGGTCACGGCGTCCCAGACCTTGACGGAGCCGTCGTTCGACGCCGAGGCGAAGGTCCGGCCGTCGGCGCTCCAGTTGCCGTCGTGGCGGCCGGAGCCGCCGTGGCCGGCGAGCGGACCCGCGTCGCGGCCGGTGGCCGCGTCGAGGAGCCCGATCTCCTCGCCCCCCGTGTCGGTGGCGATGAAGCGCCCTCCGGAGCCGACGAGCCAGACCCCGGGCGCCGGGTAGGAGCGCAGTTCGACCAGCCGGCGCGGATCGAGGGAGTTCGACCTCGGCGTGACGTCGCCGAAGAGGACCCCGGCGGCGGCGAAAAGGATCGCGGTGAACTTCATCTTCCTGTCATTATGACGTTCTTCCCCCAGGAATACCTCATCCGGCTGCGGCGGATTCGGAATTCCTGATGGACCGATCGGAATCAGATTGGAAATCGCGAGACCGATCTCCCGGATGGGACGGTCGAGCGATTCCTGATGGGAGGAATCCGCTGGCGCGCGTCGACGTCTGGCTCCCTGTCCGGGACGGCGCGGCGACCCTGCCTCGCGCCGTGGAGTCGATCCGCCGCCAGACCTTCCGCGACTGGCGGTTGATCCTGGTCGACGACGGGTCGACCGACGCCACCCCGGAGATCGCGGCCCGTCTCGAGGAACGCGATGACCGGATCCGCGTCATCCGCCAGCCCGCCCTCGGGCTGGTCGCCGCCTTGCGGACCGCCGCGGCCCGATCCGATGCCCCCTTCGCGGCGCGGATGGACGCGGACGACGTCGCGCATCCTCCTCGACTTGAAACCCAGATCGCGTCCGGCGGCGACATCCGTGCAGCCCGCGTGCGGGGGAGCCACGCCGGCGAGGGGATGCGGCGCTACATCCGGTGGAACAATGCGCTGACGACGCACGACGCGATGGCGAACGCGCTCTTCATCGAAAGCCCGCTCGTCCATCCCACGGCGTTCTTCAGCCGCGTCTCGTACGAGCGCGCCGGAGGGTACCGCGACCCGGGGTGGGCGGAGGATTACGACTTGTGGCTGCGCGCGTGGGCGGCGGGGATGACGTTCGCCAAGGTGCCGAAAGTCCTGCTGACGTGGAGCGACCGGCCTCACCGGCTCACGCGCACGCATGCGGCGTACTCTGAAAAGGCGCTGCGGCGCGCGAAGCTGGAGTATCTGCCCCGCCATCCGTTGCTCGCGGCGGGCCCGCTGACGGTTTGGGGCGCGGGGCCGATCGGACGCGGGTGGATCCGCGATCTGCGGGCGAAGGGATTCGAGGTCGAGCAGGCGATCGACATCGATCCGCGGAAGATCGGGCGTCGAATCGCGAACGAGGTGCCGGTGCGCGATCCGGAGGAGGCCCTCGGCCGGCGCGGCGGCCCGGTGCTCGGCGCGGTGGGGAGCCGGGGCGCGCGGGCGCTCATCCGAAGACGGTTGAACCGGGCGGGCCTGATCGAAGGGAGCGATTTCCTATTCCTCGCGTGACAGCCCCAGCGAAGCGATTTTGGTTTTTCGATTCTGAATTCTGGATGCCGCCATCCACAATCCACAATCCAGAATCCGCAATCGGGTATACTCTCCCCGCCGCGCTAGACGGGGAGGTGGCGGTTCCTTCCCGCTCCGAAAGGAGCGGTGCCTGAAACCCGCTTACGCAGGGTCGACAGCCTTTCATGAGGGCGATCGGCGACGGAAGCGCGCGAGCACGTGGCGTTGAACCCTCTGCCCCATGCAATGCAGGGGGCCGTGAACCCCGCCAGGGCCGGAAGGCAGCAACGGTAGCGGTCACTCTCATGTGCCGTGGGTCGCGGAGGGGGAGCCGGCGGCTCGAAGCGGGACGTCGTCCGGGCGTTCGAAGAAAGGGCGCGGCACTTTAAGCTTCCAGCTTCCAGCTCCCAGCTCCCCGTTCCCAGCCTCAGAGCTTCAAGATTAGCTTCAAGGCGGACCGACAAATCGACCGGTTCTGAGGAAGAGCAGCTTGAATTCCGGTTTCTTCTCGCCCAGGATCCGCTTCACCGCCTCGAGGTACCACCGCCTCTGCTCGCCGTACTTCTCCGAGTGCTCCTCGCGGTCGGACTTGTAGTCGATCACCGTGAGGCGGCCGCCGATCCGAGCCACGAGGTCGATCGCCCCCTGGAGAATCGCCCCGTCCGCCTTCAGAAAGAAGGGAAGTTCGCGGGCCACGATCTCCGCGCCCGCCAACGTCCGGTACGCATCGGACTTCACGAAGGCCGCGAGGATTTTCCTGGCTTCCGACGGGTCCTCGATCCCCAACTCCCGCGCGCCCGCCTCGACGAGGCCGCCCACGTCCGGCTTCGCGAACTCGAGCCGTTCCATCACGAGATGACAGAGCGTGCCCGTCTCCGCCGCGCGCGAACGCTCACCCTCGTCGACGGCGACCTGCGCTCGCTCGGCGCGCGATTCCTGCAACGCGGTCGGGCTCGTGAAGCGCGGCGCGGACTCCACCTCCGCGCATTCCTTCTCGCGCTCCTTCCAGACCCGATCCAGCGACTTCCAACCGGCCCCGGCCGGCCTTTTCTCCGCCTTCGCGGAGGGCGGCTTGCGGAGCTTGCCGGTCCATTGCGAGCGGCGCACCCCGATGTCGAGATCGCCCGCCCGGACCCGAGCTCCCGCCGCGGCGAGAGAAGGCCCTCCGGCCTCCTCGAGCGCCCGCGAGAGCGACGCCAGGTAGCACTGCCCGCTGAAATCCGCGCTTCCCGTCAGGATCAGCCGCTCGCGCGCCCGCGTCATCGCCACGTACAGGACCCGCTTCGCCTCCTCTTCACCGCGCCGCCGCCACGCGTGCGCCAGGAGGGCGCCGCCCTCGTCCACGAGAGGTCCCCGACGGACTCCCAGCACTCCCTCCGGCCAGTCGTACCGCACCGGCGGATCGTCCCGCTTCGGGTGCGCACGGTGAAGGTCGGGCAGGAAGACGACCGGAAACTCCAGCCCCTTCGCCTTGTGGATCGACATGACCCGGACCGCGTCCAGCCCCTCGTCCGCGAGCGGGCTATCCCCTTCCTCGGAGAGCTCGCGGATGTCCCGGCTCACCCGGCGCAGGAAGGCCCTCAGGGTCGGGGCGGTCACCCCGGAACTTTCAAAAGCCTCCGCCGCCCGGCGCATCTTCAGGAGGTTCGCGACCGCCTGCTCCCCGTGCCACGAAAGACCCGCGAGCTCCAGAAGCTCCGTCTTCCCGAAGATCTCGTCGATCAGCGCGGGCACCGTCATCCGGCCGTATCGCTCATGCAGATCCCGGAGGAGACGGTACACCGGCGCCACCGCGGCGGGCGGGTCGGGCGAGCGGTAGTCGACCTTCCCCTCGCGAGCCATTCCCAGGAGCGTCCGGTCGTCCGCCCCTCCGATCGGCGACCGGAGCAGCCCCGCGAGCGCGACGGCGTCGTGCGGGTCGGCCACGGCGCGCAGGAGGTTCACGAAGTCGATCACCTCCTGCGTCCCGTAGTAGTACTTCTCGCCCTCGACGACGAACGGCACCCCGTGGGCCCGCAGGCGGTCGAGGAGGACGTGGACGTCGGTGAGCGCCCGCAGGAGGATGGCCACGTCGCGGAAATCGAGGGTCCGGAGCTTTCCGGAATTCCGGTCCGGGAGCTCGAGCGACCCCTGGTTCCCCCGGATCCACGCCGCGATGTCCTCTCCCTCGGCCTCCCGCGCCGTCTCGCTCGAGATCGGCCCGCCGCGAAGGCCGAAGAGGCGTACCTCCACCTTCTGTGCGGGAAGCGCGGCGTCCCTTCCCTCGAGCGCGAAAATCTCCTCGTAGTCGGGCTGGAGCTCCCCCCGCTTCCGGATGATCTTTCCGAAGAGCGTGTTCACCGCCCCGATGATGCCGGAGTGGCTCCGGAAATTGGTCCGGAGGAACTCGCCGAGGCCCCCCTGCTCGAGGATCCGGTCCCTGAGGCGGCCGTAGGCCACGATGTCCGCGCCGCGGAAGCTGTAGATCGACTGCTTCGGGTCGCCGACGATGAAGAGCTTCCCCCGTGCGAGCTTCACCTTCTCCGCCGCGCGGGCCCGGCGGCCGGCCTCCTCGGCGAGGAACAGGACGATCTCGCACTGGACCGGGTCGGTGTCCTGGAACTCGTCCACGACGATGAAGTCGAACTTCCGCTTCACCTGATCGCGCACCTCCGGAAAATCCTCCGACGCGAGCAGATCGCGCGTCTTCGTCAGGATCCCGTCGAAGCCCACCCATCCCTCGCGCGTGAATTCGCCGCGGAAGGAGCGGGCGAAGGCGGCGACAAGTCCGAGCGCGTCCCGGAGGAGGGCCTCGTCGACCCGGTCGAGGTCGGCCGCGAGCGGGAGCGCCTCGGCGATCGCCGACTGCGCCGCTTCGAAATCCCCCGGGGCCGTCCAGCCCCTGGAGTCCTCGCTGGGCTTCCGATCGAACCGGCCGTCGTTCGAGGGGCGGGGCGATCGGAGAAAGGCGGCCACCAGGACCATCTGCTTCCGGAGGTTGTTCGATCCCGGGTGGCGCGCCGCGATCTTTTCCAGCCGACCCGCGAGCTCCTTCAGGATCGGCCGCAGCTTTCGCCGGCCCGCCTCCATCGCCTCCGCCGGGTCGAGCGCCCAGTCGGGCACATGGAAGGAGCAGAGGCCGCTCGCCACTTCGCGGAGGTCGTCGAGGCCCGCCTTCGCGAGGACTCGAAGCCACTCCCCTCGGCGCGGGGAGTCCGCTCTCAGCTCGTCGTCCAGCCAGCGGCCCCACGCCCGATCGAAGAGCTCCTCGAATTTCGGGCCCTCGTCGATCACGAAGGAGGGGACGAGCCCCGCCTCGATCGGGTATTCGCGGAGCAGGTGGGCGCAGAATCCGTGGATCGTGGAAATCTCCGCGCGGTCCAGCTCCGCGATCGCCGCCCGCGCCCGATCGTCGATTTGGTCCGATCGTTCGAGCCAGCGGGCGCGCTCGCGGTGGTCGTCGTCGGCGACCGGATCGAGGAGGGCGCGCAGCTTCGACTCGAGCCGCGTCCTCATCTCCGCGGCCGCCTTCTCGGTGAAAGTCAGCATGAGGACGCGCCGGACGGTCGCTCCCTGGACCAGGAGGCGGCCCAGGACCGCCTCCACGAGAAGCGTGGTCTTGCCCGTCCCGGCCCCGGCGGTGACCGCCGCGTTCTCCTTCGAGAATGCCGCGGCCTCGCGCGCCTGCCGGTCCCTAATCTCCGCCGTCCGCCCGACGGTCATGGAATCGCTCCGCCCTCATCCGCGTGGGAGTGTGCTGCTTCCGGCACGCGGTCCGGAAATCGCAATACTTGCAGTGGTCGCCCGGCCGCACGACGAACTCGCCCTTGTCGATCGACTCGATCGCCCGACCGAGGTGCCCCGCGAACTCGGCCTCGACGCCGCCCAGGCCTCCCTCGAGCCACATCCCGCCGTCCCTTCCTTCCGCGAGGTCGCGGAGGAAGAGATACCCGGACCGGGATCCGGCCCGGTCGACCTTCCGCCCCTCCCCGAGGAGCAGCCGCTCCGCGAGGAGGAAATAGAGCGGCGGCTGGTAATAGCGCCCCTTCCGGACGCCGGTCTCCATCCGGGAACCGTACTTTCCCTTCGATCGCGACCGCTTGTAGTCGATGACCCGGAAAGCCCCGTCGGGCCGGAGATCGAGGCGGTCGATGAATCCGGCGGCGTGGAGGCGGATGCCGCCCACTTCCACCTCTCCAACCACGGCTTGCTCGAACCGGGCGGGAACGAATCCGTCGAGGTTGGCCAGGTCGAAGGCCACCACCGCCTCGAGCACGCGCCGGATGCCGGCCTTTTCCGCTTCCCACACGAGGGGATGGCGCACCGAGCGCTCCGACTCCAGCCGCGCGAAAGATTCCGCGAGCGTCCGGTCGAACTCGGGACGAGCTTCTTCAAGTGATCGGGGCAAATTCCCCTTCAGCCGCCCGTGAAGAGTTTGGAGGAAACCGTGGAAGAGCTCCCCCTCTTCGAGCGGACTTGTCTCCCGCTCCTCTTCGGGCTCCTCGAGCGGCTTGAGCCGGAGGACCCGATCCGCGAAGTAGAGAAAC
>DASXTT010000207.1:0-8073 GCA_036505255.1 Planctomycetota bacterium
CTCGTGATCCGGTACTCCGACCCGGCCCATCCCGGCAAGGCGGCCGAAAAGGTCTTCCGGCTGAGCGAGCCCTACAGCGACCCCACCGGCCGCGAGCGGCTCTATTACGCCCGGGTGGAGGCGCCCCCGGGGGACACCAACCCCTCCTCCGACGCCACGATCGTCTTCCGGATCCGCACCGATCTCGTGGAAATCCTCCGCCAGGGGGTCGTCTACGAGCAAAAAGGCGACCCCGGTCACAAACCCGGCGATACGGACAAATAGGGAGCTCCAAGCTTCAAGCTCCAAGCCAGACCGGTCGCAGGGCGGAATCCAAGCGCTTGCGGGCCCTTTTGACAAAAAAGCTCGTACCGCGAATGCGTCGCCGATTCCTGGTGAAACCGTCGCGCGGCTTGAAGCTTGGAGCTTGAAGCTTGAAGCTGGCCTGCCAAAGTGCTAAACCCTAGGTCCCCCATCTATGGACCTCAACGAAATCCGGCGGATTCTCGAGCTGATGGACCAGAACAAGCTCGTGGAGTTCGAGTACGAGGAGGAGGGGAAGAAGATCCGGCTCCGCAGGGCGGACGATCGTCCGTCGGGGGCGGTGACCGCCTTGGCATCCCTTCCCGCGACACCCGCGTCGGCGGGCCCCCCGGGGGGCCCGGCCGCGCCCGCCGCACCCGAACGGCCGGCGAACCTCTTCGAGTTCAAGTCTCCCCTCGTGGGGACCTTCTACCGCTCATCGAAGCCCGACTCGGAGGCCTTCGTCAATGTCGGCGACGAGGTCGCCCCCGAACGGGTCCTCTGCATCATCGAGGCGATGAAGGTCATGAACGAGATCAAGGCGGAGATGCACGGGGTCGTCCGGGAGATCCTCGTCAAGAACGGGCAGGCCGTGGAGTTCGGCGAGGTTCTCTTCCAAATCGAAAAGCGCTAGCTGCTCATGCTCGCAGCGATCAGCTGTCAGCGGTCAGCAGTCTGTCTAGGACCCCGGCTGAGAGCTGAGCGCTGAAAGCCGACTGCTGAAACATGTTCTCACGGATCCTGGTCGCCAATCGAGGCGAGATCGCCCTCCGGGTCATCCGCGCCTGCCGGGAGATGGGGATCGAGGTCGTCGCCGTCTACTCCGAGGCGGACCGGGGCGCCCTCTACCTGAAGCAGGCCGATTTCGCGATCTGCATCGGCCCCGGGCCCGCCGCCAAGAGCTACCTCGACATCTCCCGGATCCTCAGCGCCGCCGAAGTGACAGACGTCGACGCCATCCACCCGGGCTACGGCTTCCTTTCCGAGAACCCCCACTTCGCCGAGGTCTGCACCAGCTGCAACATCAAGTTCATCGGCCCCACGGCGGAGGCCTCGCGCCAGACCGGGGACAAGGTGATGGCCAAGGACCTGGCCCGGAGGCTCCGGATTCCGATCGTCCCCGGGTCGGACCAGGCGGTCCGCGACGACAAGGAGGCGAAGGAAATCGCCCACCGGATCGGCTATCCGGTCATCATCAAGGCCGCGGGAGGCGGGGGCGGCCGCGGGATGCGGATCGCCCACAACGACGTGTCGCTGGCGACGAATTTCATGGCGGCCCAGACCGAGGCGGGGGCGGCCTTCAAGAACGCGGCGGTTTACCTCGAGAAATTCGTCGAAAAGCCGCGCCACATCGAGATCCAGATCCTCGCCGACGAGCAGGGGAACGTCATCCACCTGGGCGAGCGGGACTGCACCATCCAGCGCCGGTTCCAGAAGCTCATCGAAGAGGCCCCGTCGCCGGTGATGACCTCCGGTCTGCGGAAGGACATGGGCAACGCGGCCGTCGCCTTCGCCCGGGGGGCGAAGTACACGAACGCCGGGACCTGCGAATTCATCGTGGACGAGCGCGGTAAGTTCTTTTTCATCGAGATGAACGCCCGCATCCAGGTCGAGCATCCCGTGACGGAGATGGTCACCGGAGTCGACCTCATCAAGGAGCAGATCCGGATCGCGGCGGGGGAGAAGCTGCGCTACCGGCAGGGGGACATCTCGATCAACGGCTGGGCGATCGAGTGCCGGATCAACGCGGAAAATCCGCAGGACGGGTTCAAGCCCAGTCCGGGGAAGATCACGGCCTACTATCCGCCGGGGGGCCCGGGGGTGCGTATCGACTCCCACGTCCACGCCGGCTACGAGATCCCGCCCTTCTACGATTCGATGATCGGCAAGCTCATCGTCCACCGGAAGACGCGGGACGAGGCGATGGCGGTGATGAAGCGGGCCTTGTCGGAGTTCGTGATCGAGGGGGTGCACACGACGATCCCCCTCCACCAGGCGGTCTTCGACCACACCCAGTTCATCAAGGGGCAGGTCGACACGACCTTCATCGACAGCTACTTCACCAGGTGAGGGGAGCTTCCCGCTCCCGGCTTCCAGCTTCCGGCGGCCAACTACTCCTGGAAGTACGGGCTGTAGTCGTAGTGCGGCTGGATGATGCCGAGGCTCAACCCCGCCACCAGGGCCGCGACGGCCGCTCCCACCAGGATGAAGGGGAGCGACGCCGCCAATCCCGCGCGGAACTTGCCCATCCCGTGGACGTTCCGGAAGGCGTGGTAGTTCAGCGCCGTTCCAAGCACGATCGCCACCACGGTGCCAAGGATCGGCACGAGGTGCCACATCTGCGCGCCGCTGTTGTAGGCCACCGCCCGGACCGTTCCCTGGTACCCGCCGGAGCCGCCGAGGATTTTCAGCGGGACATGCCAGGCCAGCGCCTTGATCCACGTTCCGAGCGCCACCGCGACGTACGTCAGCGGGTAAAGAAGCAGGTAGAAGCCGCCGAAGGCGACTTTCTCGGAAATCGAGGGGTGCATCGGGCACGCGAGCGCCGTCCCCACGAAGACGAAGGGAAGAAGGAGCGTCAGGATCTGGGCGATGGGGAACCACGCGAACGAAATGGGCTTGCAGTGGCCCCCCTCGAGCGGAGCCCGGCGCCAGAACTCCCCGGGCTGCGTGAGGGCGCCCCAAGTTTTCCACCACCGCCTCATGCGGCCGCCCGCCTTGGGATCCTCCCAGGCCACCGAGCGGACGTCCCCCACGAACTCGATCTCCGGCTTGGGAGCCGGGGGCGGCGCGGGCACGGGGACCGGCACCGGGACCAACGCCGCCACGGTGGCGGGAACCACGGACTCGCCGCAATACTTGCAGAGCGCCGCGAGCACGCTGATGTCCTCCGCGCACGCCGGGCACCGCCGGATCATGACGCGCCGGCAGGTGGCGCAGTGCTTCTGGTCGCGCTCGACTTTGACGTGGCAATGGGGGCAGTGAAGAATCATGGCGGTCACCTCACGCGCTTCATGAGATTATAGACGACCCGCGAGCCCTATCATTTCCAAAATTCCGACGGCGATCGTCCAAAGCACCCAAGGGAATGAGGTAGGAAATCCACGGGTTCATTCATCGAAAATCGACGAAGGGTGTTTTCCTGACCTCGGACGTCGGACTTTTGACCCACCTTGGGCTCAGGACACCGGACCAACCTTGGACCCAGGACGCAGGACACAGGACGCAGGACGCAGGACTCCGCATTACTCCAGGTTTGCATGCCTTCGCCTGAGCTTCCTCGCGGTGATTCCCAGTTCGTCCTTGAGCGTGAGGATGAGCGAATCGAGGTACAGGAAGAGAGCCTGTTCGAAGAGCGACCGCGCGGGCTGGCGGGAACGGACGCCCCCGTTGCCGCCGCGCGCGTCGAGCGACGCCGGGATCACGATCGTCCGGCGGGCGAGCCGGCCCAGCGGGGTTCCCGGGCTCGCGGTCAGCGCGACGCACCGCGCCCCGATCCGCCGCGCTTTCTTGGCCATGTAGACGGTCAGCTCGGTCGTGCCCGACCCCGAGCAGGCGATGAGGAGGTCGCCCCGCGCGATTCCCGGGGCGGTGATCTCGTCCGCCAGGTGGACGTCCCAGCCGAGGTGCATCAGCCGCTGGCCGAAGGCCTTCACCACGAGGCCGCTCCGCCCGACGCCGCTGATGTAGATGCGCTTCGCCTTCTCCAGCTCGCGCACGAAATGGAGGGTGTCGTCTTCCCGGATCCGGTCGAGGACCGAGGCGACTTCCTTCAGGACGATCCAGCGGTAGGCGCGCATGAGCGGGAGCGATTATCCGTTCATTCGAGGACGAGGCGGTCGGCGTCGTACGCCGGGCCTTCCCAGCAGATCCGGGAGTACCTCCAGTCGTCCCCGTCCACCACCTTGGTCACGCAGGCGCCGCACGCGCCCAGCGCGCAGCCCATCCGGCGCTCCATCGACACCTCGCAGGGAAGTCCGCGCGGCCGGGCGATCCTGACGACGCGGTCGTTCATCCTGTCCGGCCCGCACGTGTAAATCATCGTCCGCTTGGGATCGAGGCCCTTCAGAGTCTCGACCAGGAGGTCCGTCACGAGACCCTTCCGGCCGCGCGACCCGTCGTCCGTGGCCGCCCGCGTCTCCACCCCGGCCGCGACGAAGTCGTCGATCCCGTACAGCATCGATTCGTTCCGCGCCCCGAACAGCAGGAGGACTTCCGCCGGCGACCCTGACTCCTTCAGCTGGCGCGCGAAGTGGTAGAAGGGGACGATCCCCACGCCTCCCGCTACAAAGACATACTGGTCGCGCTTCGGGTTCACCGTGAACCCGCGGCCCACCGGCCCGAGGAATCCCACGGTGTCCAGCGGCTTCTTGCGGGCGAGGATTTCCGTCCCCTTGCCGACGACGGTGTAAACGATGTCCAGGTTGGTCCACGCGCCCTCCTGGGGTTCCACGTCCCAGAAACTGAAGGGGCGGCGGAGGAGCGGGTCGGTGGCCTCTTCGTCGCACCGGAGGTGGGCGAAGCGTCCGGCGGCGACGTAGCCCTGGACGGGCGCCGCGAGCCGCATCCGGAGGCAGTTCGGCGCGATCCGTTCCTGGGAAACGACGTAGGCGGGGCCGTTGTAGACGGCCGGATCGAGGGCCATCGCGGAGGATTGTAGCCCAAGCCCACGCCTTAGGCTATAACCGACCCCATGAGAGGGGACGAAACGGCTCGGGCCCTCGCGGTCGCGAAGCGGCTTGCCGTGCGTGCGGGGACGCTGCTCCACCGCCGGCGATCGGGCCCCCGTACCATCACCCACAAGGGGGGCGTCGGGAACCTGGTCACCGAAATGGACCACGCCTCGGAACGGCTCATCGTCGGAGGCATTCGAAAGGCGTTCCCGGGGCACGCCATCGTGGCCGAGGAAGCGGGCGCGTCGGGCGCCGGCGAGTTCCGGTGGTACATCGATCCGCTCGACGGCACTGTGAATTACACCCATGGATTCCCGCTCTGGAGCGTCTCCATCGGTTTCGAGGTGCGGGGCCGGCTCGAGGCGGGCGTGGTTTACTGCCCTGGGCTCAACGAACTCTACGAGGCGGCGCGGGGCCGCGGGGCGCGCCTGAACGGCCGCCCCATCCGGGTTTCGAAAACGCGGCACCTGCGCGACGCGCTCCTCTGCTCCGGCTTTCCGTACGACTGGAAGCTGAAGATCGAGGCCCTGAAGGCCTGGGAGGCCTTCGTCCGGCGCGCGCAGGCGGTGCGGCGGCTCGGATCGGCCGCCCTCGACCTCTGCCTTCTCGCCGCGGGGCGGTTCGAGGGGTTCTGGGAGCGCGGCCTCGGGTCATGGGACCTCGCGGCCGGGGTTCTCATCGCCCGGGAGGCGGGGGCGATCGTCACCGACCTGCGCGGGAAGCCCTTCGACCTGTTCGGGGGCGACGTCCTCGGGGCCAACCCGCCCATCCACCGCGCCATGAAAACCGTGCTGGAGGGCCTCAGATGAGCCCGGAGCTGGAGAAGATCGTCCGGATGCTGGAGCAGGGCGGAGCGGAGCTCCAGTGCGCCGCGGCGATGGTCCTGGGCGAGCTGGGGGCGAAGGAGGACCGGGTCCACAAGGCGCTCCTCGGGGCCCTCAAGTCGGAGAACGACGAGGTCCGCCTCTACGCCGTCGAGGCGCTCGCCCGCACCCGGGCCCGGGAGGCCGCCCCGCACCTCATCCCGTTCCTCGCCGGATCGGTCCGGCTCCGGGCGCGCGTCCAGCAGATCCTCGCGGAGCTTGGCGACGAGATCGTGCCGCTCCTCCAGAAACAGATCGACAAGGCGGCGCCCGACCTGCGGCGGGGCCTCCTCGAAGTCCTCGGTCAGTTCAAGCAGGTGGACTTGAGCGACACGCTCTTCGACGCCCTGCTCGACAAGGATCCCGAGGTCGTCCGGCAGGCCGCCGCATCGCTCAAGGAGCGGTCCGCGGGGCTGAAGGAGGACGAGCGCGACCGGGCGGCGAAGCGGATGGTCGCCTTCCTGGGGACGCCGAAGGCGCGCAAGCATTCCGAGACGCTCATCGCGGGGATCCAGGTCCTCCGGGAGCTTCGAGCCCATACCGCGGCCCGCACGTTCCTGGATTTCGTCGGGTCCGACCTTCCCGCTTCGGTCCGCTCGGCGGCCCTCACGGCGCTCGCGGCGTGCGACATCGCGGGCGAGGAGGAGCGCGTGGTCGGGAAGCTGCTGCCGCTGCTGGCGGAAGAGGACCAGGCCAACGTCGTCTCGCCGGCCCTGCAGGTGCTCTCGAAGGCGAAGGTCGGGAAGGACCAGGCCGACCGGATCTTCAAGCTCTTGAAAAGTCCCCATCCGGCGGTGCGGCTCTTCGCCATCGGAGGGCTGGGCGGCCTCGGCGGCGCGAAGGCGGCAGACGGGCTGATCGAAGGCCTGTGGAATTCCGACACCCGGGTCGCCGAGGAGGCGGCGTCGGCCCTTCGGAGCAACTCGGCCTTCGCGAAGCCGCTCATCAAGGCGCTCGAGGCGGAGGAGGATCTCAACCGGGCATGGAAGCTCGCGAACGTCCTTCGACCCCATAGGGAAGCCATCGACGCCTCGACGGTCGCCTCATTCCTGCGCCGATGCCTCGCGCTCCACGAGAAGCGGGGGCCCGCCTTCCAGGTCTACTTCGAGATCCTCCGGTCGGTCGCTCCGTCGGAGCTGCGCGAGGCGATCCTGAAGCGCGCGCGGGAGCTGATGGGGCGGAAAAAGGTCGAGGAAGCCGACCGGATGCTCCGGCTCCTGGAGCGGGAGGATCTCGCCACCGGGGCGAGCGACTACGTGCTCGCGATCTCCCAGCTGAAGACGCTCAACAAGGACATCGCGCTCGCCCCGCGCGACCGGAGCAAGGCGGTGCTCCTATTTTCGAAGCTCATCCGGCGCGGCGAATTCCCGGTCGTAAAGACCCTCGAAAAGGACGCGCGGCTGCTGTCGGCACTCGACCTGCTGTACCTTGGATTCGTCCTCATCGAGCGCGAGGGGTCGGAACGCGATTTCGGCGCGGCGGTGCTCCGGCTGCTGGCGAAGAAGTACCCCGCCTCGAAGGAAGCGAAGACGGCCAAGGCGAAGTTGAAAACGCAAGGCACGGGGTGAGCTTCCGGCTTCCAGCGGCCCGCATCAGAATCAGACTTCTTCCTTGGGCATAGGCCCTGAAACCTTCCGCACGATCCGGTCCGCGAGGCCCGGAAGGAGCGGTCGCACCGCGAGCAGGGCGCGGCCTTCGAAGGTGAGGTAGACCTCGCGCTTGCGGCGCTTCGAGGCGCGCAGGATCGCCTTCGCCACCCGCTCGGGCGGCCAGCCCCCCGCGTTTTTCCGGGCCGGAAGGAAATCCCGGAAACGGTTGCCCGCGTTCTTCTGAAAGTCCGTCGCGACCTGGCCGGGCCCGACCACGATCACGTCGATGCCGCCCTTGGGTTCCTCCATCCTCAGCGTGTCGGCGTAGGCGGTGAGCGCGTGCTTCGACATGTTGTACGAGGCGCCGCCGGGCGTCACCGCCTTGCCGAGGACCGACGTGATGAAGATCGCCTGCCCTCGGACCTTCCGCAGGTGCGGCAGTGCCTCCTGGATCGTGTAGACCGCCCCGTAGACATTAGTCCGCAGGACGGCGTCGAGATCCTCGTCCCTCATGCGCGCCGCGGAGTGGTAGATGCCCATCCCCGCGTTCGCGATCGCGATGTGAAGCGCGCCGAACTTCCGGACGCCCGCCTCGACGGCCGCGCGCACTTCCTCGCGCTTCCGGACGTCGCACGGAACGGCGAGCGCGTTGTCGCCGATCTCCTT
>DASXTT010000208.1:0-12043 GCA_036505255.1 Planctomycetota bacterium
CTCCCCCCAGTTGAAGGCACCGCGTCCTTTCTCTAGAATCGCCTCACCTTTAGGGGAGACCGCTTCATGCCCACGGACGTCAAGATGCCCCAGATGGGCGAGTCCATCTACGAGGGCACGATCACGAAGTGGCTGAAGAAGGAGGGCGAGTTCGTCAAGAAGGACGAGCCGCTCTACGAGCTCTCGACGGACAAGGTCGACACGGAAATCCCGTCACCCGTCTCGGGGACGCTCCAGAAGATCGTCGTCCAGGCGGGCCAGAAGGTCCCGATCCATACCGTCGTCGCCTTGGTGGATGAGAGCGGCAAGGGCGGCGCTTCTTCGGACGCTCCGACGGGCGAGTCGGCCACGTCGATCATGAGAGCCAAGACCGAGAAGCTCCCCTCCCCGATCGGGTCGGCTCCGGCCAAGGCGGAGAAAACGACGGCCGCGCCCGGCACTCCGGAGGCGGCGAAGCCCAAGCCCGCCGTCGCGGAAGCGGTCGAGCCCAAACCCGGCGGCGACGACCGCGTCTTCGCCTCGCCCCTCGTGAAAAAGATGGCGCGCGAGGAGAAAATCGATCTCTCCCAGGTTCGGGGATCGGGCCCCGGCGGGCGCATCTCCAAGGAAGATCTCGTCGATTACATCGAGTCGCGGAAGGGCGGCTCGACGGCGACCGCCGTGGCGCCCGCCCTGAAGGCAAGCGAAGCGCGTCCTTCAGAGCCCTCCCCGGCGGCGGCGGCACCGCCCCGGCCCGCCGCGCCCGGACCCGTCGGCGCGGTCCCCATGACCCCGATGCGGATCAAGATCGCCGAGCACATGGTGATGTCGAAGCGCACCTCGGCCCACGTCCACACCGTGTTCGAGGTCGACCTCTCGAAGATCACGGCCCTGCGCGAGAAGGAGAAGGACGACTACGAGCGGGTCTACGCCACGAAGCTCACCTACACCCACTTCTTCGCCGCCGCGGTGGTCCACGCGATCCGCGAATTCCCGATCATCAACTCCTCCGTCGACGGCACGAACATCATCTACAAGAAAGAGATCAACCTCGGCATCGCCGTCGCCCTCCCCGAGGGCCTCATCGTGCCCGTCGTGAAGAAGGCGGAAGACAAGAGCTTCCTCGCCCTCGCCCGCGCCATCAACGAACTGGCGGAGCGCGCCCGCACCAAGAAGCTCACGGTCGACGACATCCAGGGCGGCACCTTCACGATCACGAACCCCGGGATCTACGGCGGCCTCTTCGGGACGCCCATCATCAGCCAGCCGCAGGTCGCGATCCTCGGCATCGGCGGGATCGAGAAGCGCGCCGTGGTGATCAACGACGCCATCGCGATCCGGCCGATGTGCAACCTCGTCTTGGGATTCGACCACCGCTCGATCGACGGCGCCGTGGCCGACCAGTTCATGGCGCATCTGAAGAAGCTCCTGCAGGAGTGGAACGAGCCGATCAAGTGAGGAAGCGGCCGGCTTCCGGCTCCCGGCCTCCTGCCCGAAGCTTGAAGCGGCCGGCCGCAGGAAGCAGGAAGCGCTCGAATGAGTGACGCGGTCCCGGTTGAGTTGGTTCGAAAGCCGCCCTGGCTGAAGGTCAAGTACCCGTCGGGCGCCGGCTACCAGGAGACGCTCCGCGTCGCGCGCGCCGAGCGGCTCCACACGATCTGCGAGGACGCGCTCTGCCCGAATATCGCCGAGTGCTGGGGGCGCCGCACCGCGACTTTCATGATCCTCGGCGACGTCTGCACGCGTTCGTGCGGATTCTGCTCCGTGAAGAGCGGCCGCCCGCCCGCGCCGCCCGATCCCGACGAGCCGCGCCGCACCGCCTCGGCCATCGCCAGACTCGGGATCCGCCACGCGGTGATCACCAGCGTCAACCGCGACGAGCTCCCCGACGGCGGAGCCGCGATGTTCGCGGAGACCGTGCGGCAGATCCGGATCCAGAGCCCGGGGACGCGCGTCGAGCTCCTCACGCCCGATTTCCTCGGCAGGATGCCCGCGCTCGAAACCGTGTGGGCCTCGAAGCCCGACGTCTTCGGCCACAACGTCGAGTGCGTGCGCCGGCTCCAGCGCGTCGTGCGCTCCGCCGCGAACTACGAACGCTCGCTCTTCGTGCTTTCGGAGACGAAGCGGCGCCATCCCGGGATGTTCGTCAAGACCGGGCTCCAGGTGGGGCACGGCGAGGCGCTCGACGAGATCTGCGAGGTGATGGACGACCTCGTGCGGCTCGGGCTCGACATCATGACGATCGGCCAGTACCTCCAGCCGACGCGGGAGCATCTGCCCGTCCGGCGATTCTACACGCCCGACGAGTTTGCCGCGCTCGGCGCCGAGGCGAAGCGGCGCGGGATCAAGTTCGTCCAAAGCGGTCCGCTCGTCCGCAGCAGCTACCGGGCCGAAGAGCCGTTTGAATCGGCGCCGACTCGTGACTCATGACGGCGCTTATTGACACCGGGATATCGTCTTGATATCACGACGCACTCTTCGGAGGGTTCATATCACGTGATGCCATTCGTCGCCCGCGAGATGTTTCTCACCAAGGGGGTCGGCCGGCACAAGGAGAAGCTCGCGAGTTTCGAGGAGGCGCTCCGGAACGCGCGGATCGCGCGGTTCAACCTCATCCACGTCTCGAGCATCTTCCCGCCGCACTGCAAGATGATCTCGCCCAACAAGGGGCTCACGAAACTCAAGAGCGGGCAGGTTCTGCCCGTCGTCCTCGCGCGCAACGAGACGAACGAGAACCGCCGCCTCGTCGCCGCGAGCATCGGGGTCTCCATCCCCTCGAACCGCGACCAGTACGGATACCTCTCGGAGCACCACAGCTACGGCGAGACCGAGGACCAGGCGGGGGAGTATTCCGAGGACCTCGCGGCCTCGATGCTCGCCACCATCCTGGGGCTGGACTACGAAACGGGCGCGACGTGGGACCAGCGCGAGGAGCAGTGGAAGATCTCGGGCAAGATCGTGAAGACGATGAACTCCACGCAGTCGGCCATCGGCTCGCTGGGGGTGTGGACCACCGTCATCGCCGCGGCCGTTTTGATTCCGTAAACCCGCCCTATATCGCCCCGATTTTCGTCAGCTCGAAATTGAGGATCTGGCCGTCCTGGGCGCCCGCGGCGAGGAACAGGCCCTTCGGATTGAAGCGCACCGACCAGATCATCGGTTCCCCCGAGTAGGCCGCCACCTCCTGGCCCTTGTCCACGTCCCACAGGCGGATCGACCCGTCCGCGCCGCCCGAGGCGAGGTAGCGGCCGTCGGCCGAGAAGGCCAGCGACTGCACGCTCTTCTCGTGCCCGTCCAGCGTGCGGATCTCGGCCCCGTTCGCGGAGGAGAGCAGGCGGATGAGGTGATCCTGCCCGCCCGTGGCCAGGACCTGCCCGTCGGGGCTGAACGCGATCGTGGTCACCATCGCCGTGGCGTGCGGGTAGTAGGTCCGGAAGTCGCGGTAGTTGCCGGCGTCCCACAGGACGACGCGCCGGTCCGCGCCGCCGGAGGCCAGCAGGGTGCCGTCGGAGCGGAACTCGAGGCACGTCACCATCCCCGTGTGCGCCTTCAGCGTCCTCCGGTTCACGCCTTTCTTCCAGTCCCAGAGGATCACGGTCTGGTCCATGCTTCCCGACGCGAGGATCTCCCCGTCGGGGCTCCATGAGAGCGAGGTCACCGTGTTCGTGTGGCCCCGGAGCGGGCGCAGCTCCTTGCCGCCCTCCGCGTCCCAGATCCGCACCGTGTGGTCGAGGCTGGCCGAGGCGATCGTGTCCTGGTCCGGATTCCACTGGACGGCCGTGACCATCTTCGAATGGCCGGAGAGGTTCTGGACCTGGATCCCGTTCGCCTCCCTCCAGACGCGGACCGTGCGGTCGGCGCCGCCGGAGACGAGGAATTCACCCAGGTGGCCGAAGTGGACCGACTTGACCGCGTTCGTGTGGCCGATGATCGTCCGCCGCAGCTCGAATTTCATCGTGGGGGCCGGCTTGGCCCGCGAGCGGCCGAACACCAGGCCCGTGAGCCCGGCCCCGGCCACGACGGCGCCCGCGGAGGCCACGACAAGAAACTTTCGCCGCGAGGTCTTGAGCGGCGGGGTGGGGGGAGGCGGAGGCGGGGCCTCCTTGGTGATTCCCGCGGCCGCGCCGGCGCGGGCGGCCGCCATCCGGATCGACGTGTCCCGGTACGCCCGCTGGGCCTGCTGGCTGATGTTGTCCGGATCGGAGTCGAAGGGCGCCGATTCCACGGTGGCCCCGGCGCCGTCGATGAGCCCCCGGCTTTCGGCCCTCAGCTTCTCCCGCTTCACATCGGATCCGGCCATGTACTTCTTCAGCCGCCGGACCACCTCCGCGGGATCGGAGATCCGCGTCACGGGATCCTTCACCGTCATCGCGGCGATGATTTCCGCCACTTCCTTCGGGACGTCCGGGTTGACGACCCGGATGTCGGGGAGCTTTTCGTGGACCTGCTTCATCAGGATCGCGAAGGGGGTCTCGCCGTCGAAGGGGGGGAATCCGGCGAGGCACTGCCAGAACGTGATGCCGAGCGAGTAGATGTCCGACCGGACGTCCATCGAGTGCCCTTCGGCTTGCTCGGGGCTCATGTAGTGGGGCGTGCCGAGGGACTGCCCGGTCAGGGTGAGCCGCGCCTGGTTGTCGGTCGCCCGGCGCGCGAGCCCGAAGTCGGTGACCTTTACGTGGCCATCGGGGGTGATCAGGATGTTGTCGGGCTTGATGTCACGGTGGACGACGCTCAGGGCGGCGGCCGCCTCGAGCGCGAATCCGACCTGGAGCATGACGTCGCAGGCGGGGGAAACGCCGATCTTCCCCAGGCCCCGGAGCATCGCCCCCAGGGACTGGCCGTCCACGTACTCCATCACGAGGTAGGGGTAGTTGTATTCCTTGCCCGTGAAGTGGAGCTGGACGATGTTCGGATGGCTGAGGTTGGCGACGATCTTGGCCTCGCGGTTGAGCCTCTGGAGCGACTCGTCGTCGTCGATGATGTCCGGGGCGATCACCTTGATGGCCACGGGGCGGTCGAGATTGAGCTGGGTGGCGAGATAGACGGCCCCCATGCCGCCCTTGCCGATCATCCGCTCGATCCGACACCCGCCGAAAAGCTTCCCCAGGAGGGGGTCGGCCGACTTGGTCTTGAGCGGTTCCAAAGATAGGGGTTCCGGCAAACGCGAGCATTATAACACGCCGATTCGCGGGGCCGAGAGGAGTCCCGAGTCACGGGTCGAGCGTCGAGAGTCGAAGTCCGATATCCGATGTCCGAGGTCCGAGGTCCGAGGCCCAAGGTCCGAGTCCAAGGTCCTGAGTCCAACGTCTGAGGGATGCGGGACCAGGGCCTTGGTGACTACAGGTTCGGGCCCTCGTTTGACGGGAGCACCCCACGAAGTAGATCCCATACTCCCGTCCCGCGTCGCGAGACCTCGGACCTCGGACTTCGGACTTCGGACCTCGGACCTCGGACTCTCTACGCGGGACCCTCGACTCTCGACTTCCCGCATGCTACAAACGGAGCCCATGCCCGCGGAATCCAGGGCCGGGCGGCGGCCTCCCTCGGTCGCGGGCGTTTTCTATCCGTCGGACGCGGCGGTTCTCCGTCGCAAGCTGGCGGAAGTCCTGCCCGCCGGTCCTCGAAAGCCGGCGGCGGCCGTCTTGGCGCCGCACGCCGGGTACGACTATTCGGGCCGGGTGGCCGGCGCGGCCTACGCGCGGGTCGAGGTGACTCCCGAAGTCGTCCTCCTCGCGTTCCACCATCGAGGGGCGGGAGCGCGGTTCGGGATCTGGCCGGGGGGCTCCTGGGAGACGCCGCTCGGGGAGGCGCCCATCGCGCGGGACCTTGCGGACAGGCTGAAATCGGCCTGCCCGGAGCTGGAGGAGGACGAGGGCGGCTTCACGCGGGAACACTCGGGCGAGGTGCAGGTGCCGTTCCTCCAGGCGGCCCGGCCCGACGTCCGGATCGTGCCGATCGCCGTGAACGCGTGGGAGGGGGGAATGTCGGGTCGGGAGGAGCTGGCCCGATTCGCGCGATCGCTCGCCTCGGCGGTCCGGGGCGAGCTCGTCGTGGCGACGACGGACCTGACCCACTGCGGCGAGGGGTACGGGATCGCTCCGCCGCCGGGCATGAAGCCCGTCGAGTGGGCGCAAGCGCAGGACCGGCGGGTGCTGAACGCCCTCGAGCGCCTCGACATCGAGGACTTCTGGGAGGCGGTCGCCCGGCGGGGAGTCACGATGTGCGGGGTCGGCCCCACGGCGGTTTTTATCGGGTACGGCCGGGCGCGGGGCGCTTCCTCGGCGGAGATCGTGGCCTACGGGACGAGCGCCGACGATGAACCGGACGCCGACCGGGCGGTTGGATATCCGGGTGTGGTCATTTGGTAGGCCCTGATTGCGGATTGTGGATTGCTGATTACGGATTACGGATAACTGAGAACTGAAACCTGACTCCTTCTGAAGTCTGAAGTCCGAAGTCTGAAGTCTGCGACAACACGGTTATGTGGAAATTGAAAAGAACGCACACGTGTGGTGAGCTGAGGGTCTCGGACGAAGGGAAGACCGTCGTCCTGAACGGCTGGGTCGCGGCCCGGCGGAACTTCGGGAACCTGATCTTCGTCGACCTGCGCGACCGCTCGGGGCGGACGCAGGTCCTGTTCAGTCCCGACCGGGCGAGCAACCTCGTCGCCGCGGCGGACCAGCTCAAGGCGGAGTACGTCGTCGCCGTGAAGGGGATCGTCCGCAAGCGCGACGCGGACACGGTCAATCCCAAGGTGCCCACGGGCGAGATCGAGGTCGACGCCCTCGAGCTGGAGATCCTGAACGAGGCGAAGACGCCTCCGTTCGAGATCAGCGACTTCCTGAACGTCTCCGAGGAGACGCGGCTCCAGTACCGCTACCTCGACCTGCGGCGCCCCTCGATGCAGCGGAACATCATTACGCGCCACCGGATCACCCACGCGATCCGCGAGTCGATGAACGAGCAGGGGTTCCTCGACATCGAGACGCCCTACATGGTCAAGTTCACGCCGGGCGGCGCGCGGAACTTCCTCATCCCGAGCCGGCTCTTCCCGGGGAGATTCTTCGCCCTCGCGGAGTCGCCGCAGATCTTCAAGCAGCTCTTCATGGTCGCGGGCTACGACAAGTACTTCCAGATCGCCCGCTGCTTCCGCGACGAGGACCTGCGCGCCGACCGGCAGATCGAGTTCACCCAGCTCGACCTCGAGATGTCCTTCGTCGAGCCGGACGACGTCATCGCGGTCGTCGAGGAGACGCTCCGCCACGTGTGGAAGAAGGTCCTGAACGTCGAGGTGGCGCTTCCGTTCGAGCGCATCACGTACGACGACGCGGTGCGGCACTACGGCGTGGACAAGCCCGACCTGCGGTTCGGGATGAAGATCTGGGACGTGACCGCCGCGGTGGCGGGCTCGGGGTTCAAGGTATTCTCCGAGGCCGCGAAGCAGGGGGTGGTCCGGGGCCTGACCGGTCCGGGCGCGGCGAAATTCACGCGCAAGGAGACGGACGCGCTGGAGACCTTCGCGAAGGGTCTCGGGGCGAAGGGACTCGTCCAGCTCAAGGTTGAGGAAGGAGTAAAACTCACCGGGGGCGGCGTGAAATTCCTCGGCGAGAAGGAGGTCGCGGCGCTCGTGTCGGCCTCGGGCGCGAAGCCCGGCGACATGCTCTTCCTCGTCGCGGACAGCGAGGAATTGGCGCCCGCCGTTCTCGGCGCCCTGCGGAATCATCTCGCGGAGAAGCTCGGGCTCATCGCCCCGGGCGGCTTCAAGTTCTGCTGGGTCGTCGAATTCCCCATGTTCGAAAAGACGGACGAGGGGATCGGGGCGCGCCATCATCCCTTCACGAGCCCGAAAGACGAGCACCTCGAGATTCTCGAGAAAGAGCCGCTCAAGGTGAAGGCGAAAGCCTACGACCTCGTCCTCAACGGCGTGGAGCTGGGGGGCGGTTCGATCCGGATCCACCGGCGGGACGTCCAGCACCGGATCTTCAGGCTGCTCGGGCTCTCGGAGGAGTACCTGAAGGACCGCTTCGGGTTCTTCCTGCAGGCGTTCGAGTTCGGCGCGCCTCCGCACGGGGGGATCGCGCTCGGCCTCGACCGGATGGCGATGCTCGCCCTGGGGCTCGACAACATCCGCGACGTGCTCACCTTCCCGAAAACGCAGAAGACGGTGGACCTGATGACAGGGGCGCCGGGGACGGTGACGGAAAAACAACTGAAAGAACTTCACATGCGGATTGTCGACGACGACGCGACCGAGAAAAAGGGATAGCTTCCAGTTCCCAGCTCCCGGTTCCCAGCCCCCGAAGCTCCGAGCTTCAAGCGGGAACCACGAAACAGGAAGCGGGAAGCCGGTAGCCGGAAGCAGCCATGCCCGCGAAGCTGAATTACGGTTTCCTGTGCGACGGCGCCATGCTGGTTCACGGCAAGTGGACCTACCAGGGGCTCTTTACGGTCATCCACTCGGTCGCGTTTCCGGCGGTCCATCCGGAAGCGGTCCTGGCGTTCCAGTTCGAGGGGCCGGTGGGGGCGCACACCCTGCGCGTCGTGATGACGGACTCTTCGGGGAAACTCGTGATGCCGGAGATGCGGAAGGCGATCGAGTGCCTCGAGTTCCGGGAGAACAACTTCGCGCTCACGCTGAGGGGGATGCCCCTGCCCGCGGCCGGATTCTACACGTTCAAGGTGTTCCTCGACGCCGAGACCGAACCGTTCGGGGTGGTTGAATTCCGCGCGGAACTTCTGAAGCCGTCATCGGGTGCCGGAAGAAAGGCCTGAGCTCGGGCGGGCCGCTGGAACCTGGGAACGGGGAACGGGGAACCGGGAACGGGAAGCTCAACTAACCTGACCTTACCACCTCCAGTTTTTTGGCGATTTCCTCTATGGAATGAGTTCCTTCGTCCAGTTCCTTGCCGAACTCGCCGATGGGGACGATCGCGCTGCGGGCCCGGGCCGGAGGGAGATCGCGGAGCGCCACGGCCAGCTTCAGCCCCTCTTCCTCGACCGCCACGATTTTCATGAGCCCGCGGCCGGCCCGCTGGACGACGACCTCGAAGATCTTCTGCTCACCCTTCTTCAGGTCGCTGTAGAGCTTCCGGGGATAGTGCTGGGGCACCTCGACGCACCCGGGCTGCTCCTTCAGGTCCCCGCCGGCGCGCAGGCTCTCGTAGGCCAGCGTCACGGCCAGGGGTTCGTCGTCGCACATGCGGATGGGAAGGCCGCACGTCGCGTCGATCAGGACCACGCGCCGGACTTTCATCGCTTCCAGGTCGGCCGGCTTCATCTGGAAATGCTCCGCGATGGCCGCCGCCCGGGCCAGCACGGTGTGGATCTCCACCCAGGCCGCCCCGGCGGTGGACGCGGCGCACTCCTTCGCGATCTTCTTGAGGGAGTCGGAAAAGGCGGGGTCGACGGGCATGAGCGGCTCCACGCCCTTGACCATCAGCTTGGCCGGGCCGCCCTCTTCGATGATCGCCGAGACGACGACCGGTCCGTCCTTGTAGATGCCCCGGAGGATTTTCGGTTCAGCCATGGGGCAGTTACCCTATCGCGAGAACGGGAGTCCTTCAAGAGATTCTCCGGGAAGTTCAACGTGCGATGTGCAAAGTGCAAGGTCGGGGAGGCCAGGGTCCGATGTCCGATGTCCGATGTCCGAAGTCGGGGGCCACGGATCCCGGACTCGCGACTGTCGACGCACGACCCGGGACCCCGCGGGCTTCGACTCTCGACCCTCCACTCACGACTCTGGACTCAATTGGAGGGTTCCAGTAGTATTCCTCCGCTGGGTCGTTCTTCTGGAGATCGAAAACCCCCGAGATGAGCGTCAAGGTTACGTTGCCGGACGGCTCCGTCCGCGAATACCCGGACGGGACGACCGGCCTGCAGGTCGCGGAGTCGATCTCCAAGGGCCTCGCCAGGGAAGCCATCGCCGTCAACGTGAACGGCCAGGTCTGGGACCTCCATCGCAAGCTCCCGCCCGAGTGCACCCTCACGTTCATCAAGGAGGAGACTCCGGAGGGGCTCGACGTCATCCGACACTCCGCCGCCCACATCCTCGCGGGCGCCGTCCGGCGCCTCTACGGCCCCGGCGTGAAGTTCGGGTACGGCCCGCCGGTCGAGGACGGCTTCTACTACGACATCGAGTTCCCTGAGGGCGTGAAGATCTCCGAGTCCGACCTCTCGAAGATCGAGGAGGAGTGCCGGAAGATCATCGCCGCCGACTACCGCTTCGAGCGGGCCGACGTCGCCCATCGCGAGGCGATCGCGCGGATGAAGGAGCTCGGCCAGCCCTACAAGGTCGAGACGCTCGAGAAGGACATCAAGGACCCCACCGCGTCGATCTACACCGACGGCGACTTCACCGACCTCTGCGAGGGGCCGCACGTCCCCTCGACGGGACGTGTCCGGGCGCTCAAGCTCACGAAGATCACGGGCGCCTACTGGAAGGCCGACGACAGGAACAAGATGCTCACCCGCATCTACGGCACGGCGTGGGCGAGCCAGAAGGCGCTCGACGACTACGTCAGGCGCCTCGAGGAGTCGAAGAAGCGCGACCACCGGCGGATCGGCCAGGACCTCGAGCTCTTCATGTTCCACAAGCACAGCCCCGGGGCGGTCTTCTTCCTGCCGAAGGGCGCCGTGATCTACAACGAGCTGGTCGACTTCATCCGGCGCGAGTACCGGCGGCGCGGCTACCAGGAGGTCAATACCCCGCTTCTGTATCACCGGAAGCTCTGGGAGACCTCCGGGCACTGGGACCACTACCGCGAGAACATGTTCCTCCTGAAGGTCGACGAGGAGGATCACTCGCTGAAGCCGATGAACTGCCCGAGCCACCTCCTGATCTTCCAGCACCGGCGCCGGAGCTACCGGGAACTGCCGCTGAGGATCGCCGACTTCGCGCCGCTCCACCGGAACGAGATCCGGGGCGTCCTGTCGGGGGTGACCCGGGTCCGAAAATTCGAGCAGGACGACGCCCACATCTTCTGCGCGCCCGACCAGGTCGAGGCGGAGGTTTTCGGATGCCTCGACTTCGTCCGCTTCGTCTACGACAAGGTGTTCAAGATGCCGTACGTGGCGAAGCTCTCGACGCGGCCGGCGAAGTTCCTCGGCGAGGCCGCCCAGTGGGACCGCGCCGAGGCGGACCTGAAGTCGGCGCTCCAGAAGTCCGGAGTCTCCTTCTCGGCCGCCCCGGGCGAGGGCGCCTTCTACGGGCCCAAGATCGACTTCGACATGAAGGACGCGATCGGCCGGAGCTGGCAGCTCTCGACGATCCAGCTCGACTTCCAGCTCCCGCTCCGGTTCAAGGCGGAGTACGAGGGGGCGGACGGCCACCGCCACCCGCCGGTGATGATCCACCGCGCGGTGCTCGGAAGCCTCGAACGGTTCATCGCGGTCCTGACCGAGCACTACGCGGGAGAGTTCCCGCTGTGGCTCGCGCCGGTGCAGGCCGTGGTCATCGCCATCAGCGATGCCGAGGAGGAATACGCCAGATCGGTCCACGCGAAGCTCCTGGCGGCCGGGGTGCGGTCCGAAATCGACTTGAGCCCCCAGAGGGTCTCGTATAAAATCCGCGAGGCCACACTCCAGAAGGTGCCGTACATGCTGGTGTGCGGCGCCCGAGAAGCCGCCGCCGGGTCCGTTTCCGTCCGGGAGCGGAAGGCCGGGGACCTGGGGGCGGTGCCCACCGGGGAGTTTGTCGAGAAATTGAGGAGGGACATTGGCGTTCAGACCGCGCTTTCCGGGTAAGCCGGAACGGAAGTTCGACCATCGGATCAACGAAATGATCCACATCCCGCGGGTGCGGGTCGTGGACGAAAACGGGCTGATGCTGGGGGAGATGGCCACGGACCTGGCCCGCGCGAGGGCGCGGGAGGTCGGCCTGGACCTCGTGGAAGTGGCCCCGGAGGCCCGGCCTCCCGTCTGCAAGATCCTCGACTACGGGAAGTTCAAGTACGAGGAGAAGAAGAAGAAGAACAAGGCGAAGTCGAAGCAGCACGTCCAGGAGCTGAAGGAGGTCCGCCTCCGGCCCCTGACGGGCGCGCACGACCTCATGACGAAGCTAAAGCAC
>DASXTT010000209.1:0-2717 GCA_036505255.1 Planctomycetota bacterium
CCTCCCCGGGGTCCGACGGGTGTTGAATCCCCCGCTCGAGGGGCATAATATCATTAATACGTTGGAGGGCACCCGGCCGCGGTCAAAAATGCGATGGCGCGGTCCGTTTTCGGTTTTCCGTGGGAGCTCGCCCAGCGCAAGAATGCGGTTGCCTTGATTCGAGCCCCCGGTTATTATTCCGCACCTGAACGGAGGTCGTTTTCATGGCCCATCGCCCGCGCCAGCAGATGAACAAGTTCCCGCAATGCTCGCACCGGGGGCTTGGAAAGTACTGCCATTTCTGCAAGGACCTCGCCGCCGGCAAGCCCGTCGGGCGGAAGACGGTGAAGAACGAGGAGGGGCAGACGGTGGCGGTCGCCGATCTGAAGCCCAAGACCTGGAAGCGCGCCAAGTGCCCCTACTGCGGCGGCTCCCGCGTCAAGAAGAACGAGATGAACGCCTTCTCCGCGAACGACGCCTTCGAGTACCGGTGCACCGCCTACGAGTGCGGCAAGCAGTTCAACTCGGAGCAGGTGAAGGAGTACGAGGACGTCGAGGTCAAGGAACGGAAGGGACCCGTCGAGCGCTGGAACAGACTCACGGACTGAGAGTCTCGGGTCGAGAGTCGGCCGTCGAGAGTCGAAGAAGGAAGTCGCGAGTTGCCCGTCGCGAGTCACGCGTCCCGAATCTAGCGAATCAAGCCCCTCCTCATCGCCAGCCAGATCGCGTGTGGTGCGTTTTGCGCTCCCAGTCGCAGGAGCATTCCCGCCCGGTGGGTCGCCACGGTTTTCGCGTCGATCCCGAGCCGCTTCGCGGTCTCCTCGGAGGTGAGCCCCCGCGCCATGAGGTGAAGGATCTGCAGGTGGCGGCGCGTGAGCTGGTGATTCTGATTCCTCATGCGGCTTCCGCGGGCGTCGCCGCCCCCCTCTCCTCACCGGTCGCGGGCTTGCTCCGGGCGAAGTCGGCGATGATCGCCTCGACTTCCGCGGGCGACTCCACCTTGAAGGCGCGGACGCGCATGTCCGAGCCGCCGACGACCGCCACGACGTACCAGGAAACGACCCGCCGCACCCGCAGGCACGCATGGCGGTCGCCATACAGCTCGCGCAGGTACGTGAAGTGCTCGCCCAGGACGGCCGCGCGTTCCGCAATCGTCGGCGGCGCGGGGATCCCGCCCCCCGACAACGCGGCCTGGACCTCGCGGTAGATCCACGGATTGCCGAGCGCGCCGCGCGCGAGCATCACGCCATCGCATCCCGTGGTCTCGACCATGCGCTTCGCGTCCGCCCCGCCGCGGACGTCCCCGTTGCCGATGACGGGGATCGAGACGGCGCCCTTCACCCGGCGGATCGCCTCGTGGTTGGAGAGCCCGCGGTAGAGCTGCGTGCGGGTGCGGCCGTGGGCGGTGATCGCCGCGACCCCGCTCCGGTCCGCGATCCGCGCGACCGCCAGGAACCGCTCGTCGTCGCCCTCGTCGAAGCCCGTCCGCATCTTCATCGTCACGGGGATTTTCACGGCGGGCACGAGCTTCTCGAAGATCCGCGCGACCTGGTCGGGCTCCCGGAGCAGCGCCGATCCGCACTGGTCCTTGACCACCTTGTTCACGGGGCAGCCGAGGTTGAGGTCGATCACGTCGGCGCCGAGCCCTTCGAGGCGCTTCGCCGCCTCCGCGAGGGTCGACGGGTCGCGGCCCAGGAGCTGCATGCCGAGCGGATGGTCCCAGTCCGCAGTGGCGAGCATCGCGCGGGTCCGGTCGTTCCCCTCGATGACCGGACGGTCCTTGACCATCTCGCAGAAGGCGAGCTCGCACCCGAACCGGCGCGCGATGCGCCGGTAGGCGAGGTCCGTGCAGCCCGCCATGGGCGACTGGAGGACCTTCTGCTGGAGCCGGAGTCCTCGGCTGTTTAGGATGTCGCGCTCCCCATGAAACCCATCCTGATTCTGGCCTCGGCTTCGCCCGCCCGGGCCGCGCTGCTCCGCAAAGCCGGCGTCCGGTTCGAGGTTTTCCCCTCCCGGCCCCGGGAACTGCGGGGCCGCGGCCGGACGCTCGCGCGCACGGTGGTTGAGAACGCCCTGCGCAAGTCGCGCGAGGCGGCGCGGCTCCACCCGGACCGGTGGGTGCTTGCCGCGGACACGATGATCGCGTTCCGGGGCAGGATATACGGAAAGCCCGCGAGCCGCAAGGCGGCGCTGGAGCTCGCCCGGGAACTCTCCGGCACGACCCACGAGCTCGCCACGGGCGTGGTCCTCCGGCGCGGAGGCCGGATCCTGAAGCGCGCCGTGATCTCGCGCGTCCACGTGCGGCGCCTCGACGACCGCGCGCTGCGTCGTCTCTTCACGCGGGCCGATCCAACGACCGTCGCGGGCGGCTATCGCGTGAGTCCCCGACGGGATCCCCTCATCGAGAAGATCGACGGCTCGTTCACGAACGTGGTCGGCCTTCCGATGGAATGGTTGTTGCCGAGACTCCGGCGACTGACCGGGAAGTCATGAGTCAAAGGTCGGGAGTCAAGAGTCGAAGACCCGAAGTCGCAGGTTGCCAGTCGCGTGTCACGCGTCAAAACGTCCGACACGCGACATCGGAGGACACGGGACGCCAGACCGATGACCCGTGACTTCTTTTTCCGACAATCGACCTTAGACCCTCAACCCGCGACTCGCCCGCTGGCGGAGAGCTTCCGCGAGGACCACCGCGGCCGCATGAGTAAGGGGCAGGCTCGCGGCGCCGGGTTTCGACG
>DASXTT010000210.1:0-7524 GCA_036505255.1 Planctomycetota bacterium
AACTCGCGGCCGACGACGCGCCATCGACGGGCGATACCGCCATGATCTTCCGCCGCTACAACTCCGCAACTCCCGGTGAGCGCGACGCCATCGACGCCGCTTTCATCTGGATGACCGGATACACCCTCGCCTCGATCACCGCGATGGTCGCCACGCCCGAGGGCGCCGACTTCGAGGAGACTCTCGAGGAGTGGCGCCGCAAAGCGGGCCATCCCGAAAGCGCGTAAGTCGCATCGGCGACTCCGTCAGGCGGTACAATTCCCGACGTAGATTCGGAGGGCACTGCCATGCCCACCTTGATGCTCGTTCTCGCGCTCCTCGCGCAGGACACGAACCTCACCACGCTCTCGGGACACACTGCCGACGTTTCCCAGCTCGCCTTCAGCCCCGACGGCAAACTCCTCGCCTCCAGCGGCGCTGATTTCGTCATCCGGATCTGGGACTGGGCCGCGGGAAAAGAGGTGACGACGATCTCAGGACTCAAGATGGACCCCGAAGCGCTCGCCTTCAGCCGCGACGGCCAGATCATCGCCGCCGGCCTCCACAGCAAGATCCAGATTTGGGAAATCGCGGCGGGAACCGGCGTCGCCTCCATCGAGACGCGATTCAGCCCCATCACGCGGCTCGCGTTCGCCAACGGCGGAAAGACCCTGCTGGCCGGAGGCCCGACCGGCCAGGTCGAGGTGTACGATTTCACCGAATCCAAACTGCTTCGCACGTTCCAGGCGGGCCGGCTGACGCCGGAGGTCAGCGCGGACGGCTCGATGATCGCCGCCATCCAGGCCCAGCTGCTCCCCTTCAAGGACCCCGTCACCGGCAAGCTGATGGGAGCGGCGTCGACACAGCGCGTGGCCTTCTGGGATCCAGCCGCCGGCAAGCAGGTCCGCACGCTCGACGTCCCGACCGGCGGGATCGGCTTGAGCCCGGACGGCCGGAGAATCGCCGTGGTCGGCTTCGGGGGCGGCCGCCTCCTCGCCATCGAGACCGGCAAGGAGGTGGGGACCTTCACGGGCGGAGAGACTCGTCCGATCGGCGCCCCGCAATTCAGCGCCGAAGGCAAGATCCTCTGCGCGCCCCTCTTGAATCGTGAATCGGTGATCCTGTGGAACGCCGCGACGCTGAAGGAGCGATCGGTGGTCGAGACCCCCGGACGCCGGCAGTCCAGCGTCTTCATCAGCCCCGACGGCAAGACGCTCGCCTGGCTTGTCGGCCGCGACATCAAGCTCCGGCGGGAATAGAGTGGAGCAGGCGACCCGCCTCCGCTCGGTTTCTGTCTCTGCCGATCAGTTTCTGTCGAGCTACGGCGGGATCTGGGCTGCTCCAACCATTTGGGGGTTGTTTGGAGCGGGCGACCGTCCTCCTTCGCTCGCTGCGCGAGCTTCGGCGGGACGGTCGGGTTGCTCCAACGGTTTTGGGGTTGTTGGAGCGGGCGACCGGATTCGAACCGGCGACGTCCACCTTGGGAAGGTGGCATTCTGCCACTGAATTACGCCCGCCCGATTTGAAAAGAGCCGTCCGGAACCCCCGGGACGCCCCACACTCTAGTGCCGCCGCCGACTCTCTTCAAGAATACGATAACCCGCCCCGCCGGTTTCGCCCCCTTTCCGGCTCGGAACTCGCAACTTCAGGACCTGGGATCTGGGATCTGGAAACTGGAAGCTGGCCCCCAGCCCTTCACGCCCTCCGCGAATTGAGCGGCGACTCCGGACAGATCTTCAGATAGTTGCACCGGCGGCACTCCTCACCGTCCGCCGCCACCGGAAACTCACCCTCCGTCGCCACGTTCCCGGCCGGATCGTCCAGCAATTCCTTCATCGCCGCGATGCTCGAGCGCATCGCCCCCCGCACCGCCTCCAGCCGCGGCGGCGTCATCACGCTCTCCCGCGCCTTCCCCTGCGCCAGGTTGTACTCCGTCGTCGTCACGTCCTCCGGCCCCGCCGCCCACCCCTTCCCCAGCGCGTACAGCGCGTAACACGCCAGCTGAATCGGGTCCGCCTCCTCCGTCCGGCGCCCCGTCTTCCAGTCGATGATCTCCACCGTGTCCGGCCCCGTCCGGTACGCGAAGTCGGGACGCACGTACACCTTCACCCCCTCGAAGTCGAACGCGTCCAGCTCCTCCACCGGAAGCCACGACCCCCGCGGCAGCTTCGGGAGCCGCTCCGCGTACGGCGACTTGTAGTACGCCCCCACGCACGCCCGGAAATGGTCCGCGACCTCGCCCCACTCCGCGTCCGTCAGCTCGACCCCGTACTCGTGCTCGTACAGCCCGCACTCCTTCTTCGGCCGCTCGCGATACTTCCCCTGCTTCGACGCGCGGTACTCCTCCCGCATCCCCTTCAACCCCTCCTCCACCGCCACCGACTCCGCCATCGCCTCCCCCGCCCGCGCCGACATGAGCACGCGCGCCACCGTCCGGTGCACCGCGTCCCCCACCCACATCCACCGCGTCTGAAGCTGCTTGAGGATGTACGCCTGCCGCACCCTCGGAGCCGCCGACTTCTCCCACCCTCCCCACGACCCGTAGTAGGTGAACCAGTACCGCCGCGCGCACGACTCGAACGCCGCCCCGCGCGACCGCGACCACGAGAACTGGTTCTTCAACTCAGCCATCGCGGGGACATGATACTCCGAAGAAGAGGTCCTGAGTCCTGAGTCCTGTGTCCAGCGTCGAATGAGGTCCAATGTCCAAAGTCTTGGGTGCAAGGTTCGGAGGACGCCGGCCCTTGGACATCGGACTCGGGGGGATCCTTGGACTTTGGATCTCGGGAAACCTTGGACGCAGGACTTTGGACTTCGGACCTGGGTTCCCGGATTCCGGTACTCCGGTCTTCCATGCTTGGACAGGAGAGTTCCTTGCATGCTAAGATTTCGGCGGGGTCAGGGAGGCTGAATGATCATCAACGCGGGGGCGGTCCCGTTCACCTACGGCGAGCTCTTCGCCATCACGTCCGACGGCCCGCGCGTTTACTTCTGGTTCGCGAGCCGCGAGGGCGTCATCCGCGGCCTCCCCCTCGACACCCGCGACCCCTCCTGCACCCTCAAGATCGGCCAGAACGAAATTGTCGTGAAACGCGGCGGCGCCGTGGACACCGCCTCGCGCTCCACCATGAAGTCCTGACCCTGCTTGACTCGCGCCGGGGGGTGACGTACAACCCGGCGGATGGAACCGGATCCTCCCTCCGAAGCGCCCCCGCCGCCCCCCGCGAAACCGCGACGCCGCCTCCGCCGCATCCTCATCTGGACCGGCTCCTCGCTCGGCGTCCTCGCCCTCACCGTCCTCGTCGCGGGCCCAACCGTCATCGCCGCCGTCATCCGATCCAGGATCGCGGCCGCGGTTGCTGAAAAGCTCGACGCGACCACCGAGATCGGCTCCGTCTCCTTCTCCTGGAGCGGCCGGATCGCCCTCCGCGATCTCGCCATCCGCGACCGCGCCGGCGCGACCGTCGCCTCGGTGAAGTCGATCGACGCCGACGTCGCCCTCTTCTCCGCGATCCGGGGCCGGATCATCGCCAAAGTGCTCGTCGACCGGCCCCGCATCGAGCTCCGCCGCGGGACCGACGGCAAACTCAATGTCGATACGCTCCCCAAGGCGGCGCCCGAGCCGCCCGCCGCCACGCCCAAGAAGGGCGAGCCTCCGATCCTCCAAGTGAAACTCACCGTGACTGGAGGAATCGTCGCGATCGAGGGCAACGAGCTCACCAACCTCACGGTGAACGTCATCATGGATTCGCCCCGGAAGCCCACGTCCTTCGACGCGTCCATCGAGACTCCCGGGTCGGGCCGGGTTCGCGCGGCGGGCGACCTTTCAATGACCGGGACCGGGCATCTGGGGATCGGCATCGAGAACCTTCCGCTCGCGCCCTTCGCGCCCGTCGCGCACGTCAAATCGCTCGAGGGACTCGTCAACGGGGACCTCGAGTACCTGATCGTCGCGGCGGACAAGATCACCGGCGGCGGCGAGGTCCGGATCACCGGGCTCGCGGTGGACGCCGCGAAAGTTCCCGACGTGCGGATCCTCCAGGCGTTCGGCGACAAGCCCTCGATCATCGTCCAGGCCGGCGAAGCGCTGGTCCTCGAAGCGCGCGGCAACCTGCCGTTCGAAGGATCGTTCACGGCTTCCTCCAAGCTCGGGCCGCTGAGCGAGCTCGCGGCCGCCTTCCTCCCCTTCAAGCCGGGATCGCGGATCGAGGGGACCGCGTCGGCGCGCGGCACCTTCGCGATGACTTCGGCCCTGTCCGTCCAGGTCGCCGAGATGTCCGCGAAGATCCGCGGGGCCGACGTGCGCGGCTCCGCCTCGCTCGAAGGCTCGAAGTTGGCGTTCAAGGTCGACGCGGAGATCTCGCCGGACGAGATGCGTCCGGTCCTCGACCTCCCCGTGACCGGCCCGCGCCTCACCTTGCGCGTCGAGGGCACGGACCGCTCCGCGCGCGGCCTCGTGACGTCGCCCCTCCTCAAGGTCCGCGACGTCGAGCAGCGGAACATCAAGGTCGAGTTCGACGTCGCCCTGACCGACTCGGGATTCGAGGTGCGCGCGCTCGAGGCGCGCAGCGACACGTTCACCGCGACGGCGAAGGGTTTCGTGCGCGGAACCGAGGCGGACCTCACCTTCAGCTCCGAGGGCGACATCGCGGGGATCGCGGCGATCGGCGGCCTCGACGCGAAGGGCAAGGTCACGGCGCGCGGATCGATGAAGGGCACGACCGGCACCGCGGCCGTCGGCCTCCAGTCCTTCACGATGACCGGCCTGGCGGCGACGGGATCGATCGACGCGAAGTTCGACGGCGGGAAGCTGACGGCGGGCGGCAAGGTCGGCGTCAACGAGGGCACCGCCTCGCTCAAGATCGAGGCCGACCTCCGCGCGGCCCAGGGCGCCGTGAAGCCGTCGTCGACCTTCGAGCTGACGTTCGACAAGGTCCGCGCGAACCAGCAGATGGGGCCGATCCTTCAGCTGCTCCACCCGGCCTTCGCGGTCGCGGGGGACGCCGCGGGACGGCTCGACGGGCGCATCGACACGTCGGTCTCGATCCGGTACGACGGCGCCGTCACTCCGGAACTGCTCTCGGGCGGCTGGGACAGGTTCCCGAAGGCGGGCCTGAGCGGCGGCGGGAAGTTCGAGATCCACGACTGCACGGTCAACGGCTCCGCGCTGCTCGGGGAGCTCTTCGGCTCGCTCGCGGGCGAGCGGCGCGAGGTCAAGATGCACCCGATCGAGTTCCGGATCGCCGCGGGCCGGGTGACGTACGACCGCCCGTGGCCGTGGACGATCTCGGGATCGGACACGACCTTCACGGGCTCGATCGGCCTCGACCGGACGCTCGACATGGTCTGGCACATTCCCGTGACGGACGAGCTCGCCGCCCGGGTCCCCGCCCTCAAGCACTCGAAGGGGAAGACGCTCGACGCGCCCCTGGGCGGCACCGTGGAGAAGCCGCGGCTCGGCTGGAAAGAGGTCGTGGGGAAAGTCGCAGGCGACCGGGTCGAGGAGGCCGCGAAGAAGGGCCTCGAGGATCTCCTGGGCGGGAGGGACGAGAAGAAGGCGAAGAAGCTCCTCGAGGAAGCCGACGCGCTCCACGGCGAGGGAAAGAAGGCGGAGGCGGCCGCGAAATACCGGAAAATCAAGGACGACTGCGGCCGCACCCGCGTCTATAAGGACAACAGGGAGCGGATCGACGCCGGAGCGGAAGGGCGTTAGGATGCGGGGCGAGTTTCCAGTACCCAGATCCCAGATCCCAGTTTCAGAAGTTGCAAGTTGCGAGCCGGATGGAAAGGCCTGGAGCTAACGGTGAATTCTTCGTGGACGAATCGGGCTCGAAGCTCGGAGCTTCATGGGCTGGGATCTGGGCACTGGAATCTGGGAGCTGGGCCGCGCCTCACGGCGTTCCGGTTTGCGGCCTTGGCGGCTGTAGCCGTTCTGGCATCGTGCGCCCCGCGCGGCTTCCGGGGCGGCCTCGATGAGATCCGCGCGGAGATCCAGGCCCTCGAGCGGAGCATCCCGCCCGAGGCGCCCCTGTGGCCGGACAAGGGCGAGAACGCCTTCAACCGCTATATCGAGGACTACACCCCCCGCATCCCCGACTTCGTCTACGACCACGTCTCGCTCAAGCTGGCGGGCATGAGCGAGGGGGAAATCGAGAATCTGGTCCAGCCGAAGTTCGATCTCGAGGAGCTGACCTCGAATCCGACGGCGGCCCGGGGCAAGGTATGGCGCGTCTCGGGCCACATCGCGAACCTCACCGCGCAGAAGTACGCGGTGGAGGGGAAGGTCGCGACCCGCGAGGTTTTCCAGGGCGCGATCTTCATCGAGGGCAAGCCCGTGCTCTTCCACCTGGTGCGCAAGCCCGACGTGGTCTACCTGGGGACCGACGAGGTCGACTTCTCCGGGGTCTTCGTCAAGATCCTGACCTACCAATCCCAGGGCGGAATCACCGTCTCGGCCCCGTTTTTCATGGCCAAGAGTCTGAGAAAGTACTACTAGAAGTCGGAAATGGACTCGCGACTCACGACAGTCGACCCGTGACTTCTTTCCCCGACTCTCGACGCGCGACCCTCGACTCGTGACCGGGGATGTCAGGCCACTTTCCTGACGGGCCGCTTCTCGCCGCAGGCGAAGGTCGCGCAGCCCCCGTTGAATTCCCAGCAGTCGGCGTGGTGCGGGGTGCGGCAGCGGCGGCACTGGACCCGGTCCCCCATCGGGATGGCGTGGGAGCAGACCTGGCACTTCGGATCCCCGGCCGGCGCGGGCGCGGCGTCCTCCAGGATCTCGATCCCGTTCTCCCGCTGCCACGCGAGGCAGATCCGGTCGTAGATCGAGTCGCACAGCCCGGCGAAGAGCGACAGTTCGGGTTGTTCGGCGAGGATCCCCCGCTTCTGCAGGACGATCCGCCCGGGGGAGGTCGACAGGTGAATGTGGCCGTTCGCGAGCAGCTCGCGCAGGTCGTTCAGCGCCCGCCGGGTTCCGGGATCCAGGATGGTCTGCGCCGCCCTGGGGTCGCTCGCCAGGACGCGGAGGCTGAGGTCGAACGAGGCGTCGCCGGTCGTGATCCGGACGAGTCCGGGGATGGGCGAGTCCCACAGCTCGCCCGTGAAGGTCGGGCCGATCTCGATCCGGTGGCGCCACTCCGGCGGGACGGCGTAGGCGAGCCGTGTGTAAAACTCCTCGTTCCACCCGATGGATTCGCCGTGGACGCTGAGGACGGCGCGCGCCGCCCGGTGGAGGTAGCAGACGCGCGGTCCCTCGTACGGGGACCGGTCGAGGCGCCGCCCGTCGCGCTCGGCGGCGAAGGCGCCGTAGGCGCGGCGCAGTTCCTCGAGATCGGCGCCGCCGATCCGCCTTTGCGAGCGCCTGAAGGGGGAGGACGACGAGGCGGCCAGCAGGTCGAAATCCCGGGTCGCCGCCCGGGACTCGGCCCACGACGACCGGGACCAGCGCAGGGCGTTGATCACGACCAAGATGAGGAGGATGATTGCGAGGCCTTCCATGCGCGCACGGTCTCCTGCCGTGTCATTAGACCGGCCTTCCCTCCC